>JBPOFV010000336.1:0-3309 GCA_051252335.1 Marinicella sp.
GCACAAATGGTTCTAGATCAAAATATTTTTGGCAACATGCATTAATTGGATACAACACTTCAGGAACAACTGAGCACAAAGCAATGGCCTCTATGGCTTCATGTTCGATGTTATTTTCACGCAACACGCTGCGAAGAAAAACACCATATTCATCTGAAGATGCACCGGTTTTAGAAGCCATTCTAAACTGCACTTGCAACTCATCATTATCAAACACACCACCATGCATGTGACTGTTGCCAATATCTAAACATAAAATCATGTTATTGCTCCAAACGAACCATGACTTCATCAGCCAATTTTCGTATATCTTCACATGCCACAGGGTGGTCTAAGTGGCCATACAAATTAAAACCATGGCTGTCAGCAGTGAATTCATTCAAATCATTATGGGCCACCATATCTATGGCATCTTGATTCAACAGTTTTTGTATTGCATGCCTTCTCACTTCACTGTCATTTGAATTGGTCAATTTAAAAGCAATGACAGTCACAGAAGGGTTGCTGGACCACGATTTAATTTCAGAAACCAGTTTGGGGTTTTTGGTTAACTGCAGTTGAACTTCATCAGCAGTCGGTAATTTGACTTCTCGACCCGCAACAAACTGCTCACCATCAAGTAACACCGATTCAACTTTAAAATCACTGACTGCTGCTGCTTGAAAAACAGCATCATAAGAGTGATTTGCTAAAGTTGATTTCATTGCAGTCATTAATTCATCAAAAGTTTCATAAGTGAGTAATTGTGTATCGACTGTCGGCTTGACGCCACATTTGGCCCCTAACCAACTCACCTCATGACCTAGGCTAACCAAATAATCAACCAAGTCTGCGCCAGTTTGACCGCTGCTGCTATTGCCTATATAACGCACACCATCAATGTATTCTTTGGTGCCACCGGCAGTGACTAAGATTTTCATGAGCCGAGCTCCTGTGTTTGCATATTTTCAATATACGCTAAGATTTCATCAATTTCTGACATCCTACCTTCGCCACTTTCACCGCAGGCTAATTGACCGGCTTGTGGAGAAATTATTTGAACACCCCACTCTTTCAGTTTTTGCATTGAAATTTGTGTCGCAGGATATTCCCACATCATGGTATTCATGGCCGGGATCACTATCATTGGTTTCTGGAGGCCATATGCAGCAACCCAAACTGTGGTCACTACATCATCAGCAATGCCGGTTGAAAGTTTGTTTATAACATTGGCAGTTGCTGGACACAATACAACTTGATCGGCCCAACGACTGACATGGATGTGATCCATCATGGCGCCCACCTCATATGTAGATGTCATCACTGAATTTTGACTCAACCCTTCCAGTGTTGCAATGCCCACAAAATTTAAAGCCCCTGGCGAACAAACAACTTTCACTTCATCACCTTTTTTGACCCAAGCAGAAATTAAACCAGTGGCTTTGGCACAAGCAATAGAACCAGTCATTAACAACAAGCGTTTCATGAGCCCACTCCCATAGCAGAATGGTACTCAGTGTTATCAATCAAACGTATGTCTCCAAGTGTTGCAGCAGCCAATAAACGGTTATCTAGTATTGAAAGGTAATCAACATCAAATCCCAAAGTTTCAAGTTGCTCTCTCTTTTCAGTAAGAGATGAATCATCAGACAGGATTTGATACAACATCGGTGCAATTTTTCTTTGAATTGGTGTCAGTCTGATATTTCTTGAACTCATGGCTAAACCGTCAGTTTCTCTAACAATCGCACAAGGTATGATTTTTGTTGGTATAAAAAAAGCAGCAACCATACCTTTAATTAAGGACAACTGCTGGTAATCTTTCTCACCAAAATAAGCATGATCTGCTTGCACCAGATTGAGTAATTTCATCACCACAGACAATACGCCATCAAAGTGTCCTGGTCTGTGGGCTCCACAATATTGCTGAGACAAATCTTTTTCAGTGACTTGATAGCTATAGCCATCAGGATACATGGTCTCAAAAGTGGGCAAAAAGACCGCGTCGACTGCCAACTCTTCCAAACTGGCTATATCTTGTGCCAATGTATTTGGATATTGAGCTAAATCATTGCTTTGATTGAATTGAGTTGGGTTAACAAAAATACTGACTATGGTCCGTTCATTATTGGCTTTTGAGGCTTCAATTAAGGTCAGGTGCCCTGCATGCAACGCCCCCATGGTTGGCACCAAACCAATACTGGAATTGATACCAGCGCGATATTCTTGCAAAGCCTCTGGTGAGTCTAACTGCCGCATCAATATTGCTCCGCTTGATCTGGGTAATTAACAGCTTTGACATCTTTGGCATAGGCGTTAAAAGCATCTAAAAACAACTGTTCCGTATTGAGATAGCGGCGTAAAAACTTAGGGTTAAATTCTGCTGAATAGCCCAACATATCCTGCATCACCAAAACTTGACCGTCCACTGCAGGACCCGCACCAATCCCGATGCTAATCATCGATATGTGCTTGACCAACTCGACTGTCAATTCATCCGGCACACATTCAAGCACCACGGAGAAACACCCCATGGCCTCTAATGTTTGCGCTTCCTTGATAATTCTGGCCTGATCATCAGCAGATTTACCTTGTACTTTGAAGCCGCCTAATTGGTTAACAGATTGCGGCGTTAATCCTAAATGACCCATTACGGGTACGCCTGATTCAACAATGTGTTTAATTAAATCTTCATTGCCTGCAACGCCTTCCAATTTTATCGCATGAGCACCGGCCTTCATTAACATCTCAACCGCTTTCATGTTCTCATTCAGCGATTTACGGTAGGACAAAAAGGGCATGTCACCAATGATGAATTTATCGGGTGCACCTTTGGCAACGGCTTTTACGTGTTGTGCCATGGTTGCAACATCAATGGGCAAAGTCGATTTTTCACCATGCATCACCATGGCTGCTGAATCTCCAACCAAAAGCATCTCTACAGCAGACTGATTCATGATTTTTGCTGATGAAAAATCATAACAAGTTAACATCGCCAACTTTTCCCCTGCTTGTTTTTTAGCAAACAGCTGATTGATATTAATCATAAGGCACTCCTTTTAACTGATCGCTCTTGTTTAAGATTAAGCTGATAAAATGCTTGATAGACATCAGCAAGTGGATGGCCAATTAAAGCTTGTTGGTGCTTTCCAATGGTTTCAATGTCACCTCTTGCAAATGGACCTGTCGCTGAAAATTCAGGGTTTTGAACAAAGTTTTTTGTATTTTGGAGCAAGTATTCTGACATCAGGTTGGCTGGTAAATTGAGCGCTTGCATTTCTTGTTCTATGGCTTGCCACATCATTTGACTGAAATTTCCTGCCATCACAC
>JBPOFV010000337.1:0-3305 GCA_051252335.1 Marinicella sp.
TCCTTTCAATAATGACAAATTTGATCGAACAGAAAGGTTAAAATTTACCTTTGGAAATACATTCTGATTCTATGATAAAAGCTGGGTCAATCTTAGTTATCTGTTTAGCACTGTTGCTGCCGCTGGAATGTGCGCAGGCTGAAGGTAAGATTGGCTATGTTGATATGAATGCTTTGATTAATCAGTCGCCACAAATTTTGGCCGCTAATCAGACATTGACCACGGAATTTGAAGAACAGAATGATCGAATCAGCCAACAAGAATCTGATTTAAAAGCATTAGAAGACAGCATCAGTAAAGAAGGTAACTTCATGACTCCAGATAAACTGCTTGAGCTCCAGGAAAGAGCCAGGATATTGGAGCGACAGGTACGGCGTGCAAAAGAAGACATGAAAGATGCCATTACCATACGAAATTCACAGTTGGTTGATGATGTTCAAAATCAAATCAAGTCAGTGGTGGCAAAATATGCAGAGGCTAATGACTACGATGCCATTTTAATCAATGCCATTTTGTATGCAAATGAGAGGATTGACATTACAGATGAGATCTTACAGCAACTCAGGTCAGATTATTCATCAGGACAATAAGGGTGTATGATGAAAACCCTTGCTGAATTAGCCGCCTCACAGCATTTAACATACCAAGGTAATGGTGATGTTGCACTCAATGCAGTTGCCACTTTAGAAAATGCGACTGCAGATCAAATCAGTTTCTTGTCCAATCCCAGTTACACCAAATATTTAGCCAATACACAAGCAGGTGCTGTCATCTTATCAGCACAACAGGCAGAGAATTATTCTGGAAATGCGCTGATTTCAGATGAGCCGTATGTTACTTTTGCTTATGTGGCTCAAATTTTTCAGCAAGCCAATAATCAAGCATCAAAGGTAAAACCATCAATTCACACCTCATCGGTAATTGATACTTCTGTAGTGGTTGATGATTCAGTCTCGATTGGACCTTTGACTGTCATTTCGGCAGATGTGAAAATCGGAGTAGGTTCGATTATTGAATCACATGTGTCAATTGGGCCTGGCGTTATTTTGGGCGACCATTGTCACATCAAATCAGGAGTTAAAATTGAAGCATCTTGTGTCCTTGGCAAGCGTGTCATGGTTCACCCTGGTGCAGTGATTGGTGCGGATGGTTTTGGTTTAGCAAAAAGTCGTGAAGGCTGGGTTAAAATTCCCCAAACAGGCATTGTAGTAATTGGTGATGATTGTGAAATTGGTGCCAATACAACGGTGGATTGCGGAGCCATTGACAACACTGTGCTGGGGAAAGATGTCCGTTTGGATAATCAAATACAAGTAGGGCATAATGTTTCAATCGGGGATCACACAGTGATTGCAGGTTGTACTGCCATTGCAGGGTCTACCAAAATAGGTAAGAATTGTTTGATCGGCGGAGGCGTTGGGATCGTTGGTCACATCGAAATTTGCGATGGGGTCACCATACAAGCCATGGCACTGGTAACGCACACCATTTCTGAGCCTGGTTCTTACAGTTCTGTATCACCCTTACAGCCAACGAAACAATGGCGCAGAAATGCAGTGAGAGCCAGGCAATTGGATCAAATTGCACGTAAAGTCAATTTATTGGAGAAAAAATTAAATGACTGAACAAAAAAACAGTATTGGCGTTGAACAAATCATGGAGTTAATCCCTCATCGTTATCCATTTTTATTGGTTGATCGGGTTTTAGACTATGAAAAGAGCCAATGGATTAAAGCGATTAAAAATGTAACATTCAATGAGCCGCAATTTGGCGGTCATTTTCCAAATCATCCAGTGATGCCTGGGGTCATGATTGTTGAAGCCATGGCGCAGGCTGCAGGTGTGCTGACGCAGTTATCACGAGATGGGCTGGCTAATGATGCCTTGTTTTATTTGGTCAAAGTAGACAAGGCTAAATTTTCACAAATTGTGGTGCCAGGCGATCAATTAGAACTCGAGTGTCACATCAAAAAAGTCATTAAGAACATGACCATGTATCAATGTAAAGCCACAGTCAGTGGTAAGGTCGTGGCCAAAGCTGACTTACTTTGCGCCGAGAAAAGTAAATGATTCATCCAACAGCTATCATTGATCCAAAGGCGCAAATAGGTAACAACGTAAGTATTGGTCCTTATTGCATCGTTGAAGCAGACACAGTAATTGGTGACAACTGCATTCTTAAATCTCATGTCTTGATTGCCAATCACACCACTTTAGGTAAAGGCAATAAAATTTATTCGTTCGCATCTATTGGTGAAGACCCACAAGATAAAAAATATGACAATGAGCCAACGAAACTAATCATTGGTGATGACAACACCATAAGAGAAAATGTAACCATCAATAGAGGCACCATTGATGATGATGGTGTGACTTTAGTAGGTAATGACAATTGGATCATGGCGTATGTTCACATTGCACATGATTGTGTTTTGGGTTCCCACACCATTTTGGCCAATTGCAGCTCTCTGGCTGGGCATGTTCATATTGGTGATTATGTGATATTAGGCGGGTTTACCAAACTTCATCAATTTTGTCATGTGGGTGCACATGCGTTTTCAGCAATGGACTCTGGGTTCCAAAAAGACTTGCCTCCATTTGTTATGGCACAAGGTAATCCTGCCAAACCAAGAGCCATAAATTTCGAAGGTTTGAAAAGAAGAGGATTTGGCAAAGAGCGAATTGCTGCGATTAAATCAGCCTATCGGGTGCTCTATAAATCAGACTTAAAATTAGATCAAGCAGTGATTGAACTTGAACAAATGGCACAGGACTCAAGCGATGTGCAACTGATGGTAGACTTTATCAAAAAGTCATCCCGCAGCATTATACGCTGATGTCCCTCAAGCCGTATAAAATTGCTTTGGTAGCAGGTGAAGCTTCCAGCGATATGATTGGGGCTGCCTTAATAAATGATTTACTGGCGCTGAATCCAAACATTAATGTGATTGCAGTCGGTGGTAAACAGATTAAATCCACAGGGGTTCCTGTTATACAAGACAATGAAGTTTTTTCAATCATGGGCTTGGCCGAAGTATTGAAAGATTTACCCAAATTACTCAAGATTAAAAAACAATTGGTTAATGAAATATCGGCATTCAAACCAGATGTGTTTATTGGCGTGGATTCACCTGATCTCAATTTTTCTATCGCCAAGAGCATGAAGAAACTGAATGTGCCTGTGATTCATTATGTGAGCCCTTCTGTTTGGGCATGGAGACCCAAAAGAATATATAAAATGGCTCAATTTATTGATGTGTTAATGACTTTGTTTCCATTTGAAGTAGATATTTATAAGCCAACAC
>JBPOFV010000338.1:0-3287 GCA_051252335.1 Marinicella sp.
AGGTGATATCGTCAATATTGATGTGACAGTGATCAAAGATGGTTGGCATGGAGATACCTCTCGCATGTACTTTGTTGGAACACCCAAACCCCGAGCCAAAAGACTGGTTGATGTCACTTATGAGGCCATGAAAAAAGGCATTCAAATGGTTAAGCCCGGTGTGCGATTGGGTGATATTGGCGCGGCTATTCAGTCTTTGGCCTATAAAAACCGATACTCAGTAGTGTACGAATACTGTGGTCATGGAATTGGCCAAGTCTTTCATGAAGATCCACAGGTGTTGCATTACGGTCGAGCAGGAACCGGCGTCATCCTTGAAAAAGGCATGACTTTCACCATTGAACCGATGATTAATTTGGGTAAACGCCACAGTAAATTACTAGGCGATGGTTGGACAGTTGTTACCAAAGATCGCAGCTTATCAGCTCAGTTTGAACATACCATTGCAGTGACTGATGATGGCTATGATGTATTGACTGAATCACCTCAGTTTCCATTGTAATTCATGGCATTGTTGGCGCCACCAGATCATGCTGATGATTATTTTGATCTGATCGAATTGGCGTCATTGAAAGGTCAGCCCATTGCTGCTTATAAGGAATTACTGAAACAATCTGACAACAAACTCAACCAGGCTTTTTACCAATGGCGCAATATTTCTAGGCTGGTTAAAACACGGGCCTGGATCGTCGAACAATTAATTCTTGAGCTATGGGGGCATAATAAATTACACCTGGAGCAATTGTCTTTGGTTGCAGTTGGTGGTTTTGGGAGAGGTGACTTACAACCTCATTCTGATGTGGATTTATTGATTTTGTACGAACAAAATTTACCCGCCGATGCGGTCAGTAAATTCATTCAGGATTTATGGGATTTAGGCTTAGATGTAGGACATGCAGTCAGAACGGTGGAACAGTCAGTCACTTTAGCCACTGAAGACATCACTGTAGCAACAAATTTGATGGAGAGCCGGTTTCTTATGGGTGAACATCAATTATTCAATGAAATGTATGAACAAACCAATGATCGATATATTTGGTCAGGTCGTGACTTTTTCCAAGCCAAGTTTAAAGAACAACATAACAGGCATGAGAAGTGTGGTGGCACTGCTTACAATTTAGAGCCTAATATCAAAGAAGGCCAGGGTGGGCTCAGAGATATTCAGATGGTGACCTGGGTTGCACAACGCCATTTTCATGTCAGCTCCATGCATGGCTTAGTTGATGTGGGATTCCTCCATCCAGAAGAATACATACAGCTACAAAAAGGCATGCGCAAACTATGGAAAATTAGATATGCATTGCATTTGTTGGCTGGGCGTAAAGAAGACAGGTTGTTGTTTGAGTATCAGAAAGATTTGGCCAAACTGTTTTCATACGATGATGATGCGGAGTCATTGGCGGTAGAAAAATTTATGCAAAGCCATTATCGCAATGCCATGCAATTGGAACAATTGAATATGAGGTTGTTGCAATTGTTTCAGGAGAATATATTACAAAACCATGAAGACAAACAAGAAAATGTATTGAATGATGATTTTAAAATCATCAATCAATACTTAGAGGTTAACAACAGACAAGTTTTCATCAATCGGCCTGCCGCCTTATTCGAAGTCTTTCACCACTATCAACAAAACCCTCAAATATATGGTATTAGGGCGAATACATTGCGTTACATCAGCCAAAGTATTTATTTAATTGATGCTGATTTCAGACAGAATAAAGTGGTAAAAAAATTGTTTTTGGATATTTTTAAACATAAAAACTTAGTTTTTAAACAACTGAAACTGATGAATGCATTGGGCGTATTAGGTGCTTATTTGCCCGTATTTGGACGCATAGTGGGTCGCATGCAATATGATCTGTTCCATATGTATACCGTAGATCAACACACCTTGTTTGTATTACGTAACATCCGTAAAATATTCATGACAGGCGACCAACATCCTCATCCACATAGTGTCGCGCAAAAAATAACGGCCCCGTATGTGCTAAATTTAGCAGGTTTTTTCCATGACATAGCCAAGGGTAGAGGTGGTGATCATGCTGAGTTGGGTGCAACTGAAGCAACTGCCTTTGCACAGTCTTTTGAATTGCCTAGAGAAGAAGGCAATTTATTGGCTTGGTTGGTTAAATATCATTTGATCATGTCAGTGGTTGCGCAAAAGCAAGACATCAGTGATCCACGAGTCATTGCAAAATTTTCGAAAATAGTAGGAAAACAGAATTACTTAAATCACCTCTATGTCCTGACAGTAGCAGACATCTCTGGAACTGACCCCAAACTATGGAATTCATATAAAGACAGCTTGTTACAAGAACTGTATGTCCGTACCAGCCATTATTTATCAGCTGAACAAGCTGAGACGGTTGAACAAGCTAAAAATGCATCTTTAGAAAAACTAGAAAATGAATACCATGCTTCAGTCTCTGAATTCTGGCAGAAAATTCCAGATAGGTTTTTTATTTTTTCCTCACCAGAACAAATAGCTCAAGTCAGTCAAGATATTATTGACAACTCAGGACAAGCCACCATCAGCATTACAGATTTTCATGATGATGGATTTGAAGTTATGCTCTACGGACTTGATAAAACCGGTTTATTTCATCATGTGGTGGAAGTGTTTGCTGAGTATCACTTTAATGTGGTAAATGCGCGTATTTACACAGCCCATAACGGTCATGTTTTGGATTATTTTCATTGTTTAGGTGAATATGACCAAGTCAAGATTCAAGCTTTTAAATCAACTTTAAACAAGGTATTGAATTTATCTAATTATCATGAGAAAAATAGAGAGTTGGTCGTTAGTCGCCGAGATAAGCTGTTCAATGAGCCACCTAAACTCAAATTTTCTATAGGCAGCAATGAAAGTGAGTCTCGTTTAGAAATTATTTGTGCTGATTATGCTGGTTTATTGGTGAATATCACTCAAATATTTCTTAATCAAGGCATTGATATACACGCTGCTAAAATTGGTACATTTGGACATCGCGCCGAAGATGTATTTTGGATATCACAAAACAATAAAGCCTTAACACCCAACAGGCAAGCAGAAATTAAATTGGCATTAACTAATTTGTTGAATGAAGCTTGATCTTCTACAGATCAAAATATTTTATACAAAAAGCCTGCGAAAAAAGAAAGTCTTTGGTCATCTTCAGTTAATGGGCTGTTTGCGATGCCATCTCCAAAGTGCTCATTTTGTAAATTCCCCACCAAAGACCACTTCTTATTGATTTCAAATAAAGCCAAGACACTGATTTCATAGCTGTTAACCGCTCCTGATT
>JBPOFV010000339.1:0-3284 GCA_051252335.1 Marinicella sp.
CAGAAATACCAGATTACAAATGGTGACATTTGCTAATGATTGAGGCATGCCTTGGTTGTTATTGTTGCTGTTAGTGATTGAGTGCAAAACAAAAATTCCACCACCCAAACCATCACCACCACCTTCAGCACTAGCCAATCCTTGATTAAACTCGCTATTGGCAATCAACACCTCTCCCGAACGAATAAATAAAGCACCACCCATACCAGCCCCATTCACACCGGCTCCAAAACCAGGCGAATCACCTGAACCACCACCAAATCCTCCCAATCCCTCATTACCAGTGACAGCATATCCTCCGCCTCCTCCGCCAAAGCCTCCATAACCACCGTCTACCCCACCAAAAGTTGAATCATCTCTACCTCCGCCTCCACCAAAACCACCATCATCTCCTTCATCTCCACCTTTGCCAAAATTATTGTAAACGTAATTATCTGGCACCCCATCACCACCAAGAGAATTACTTGCCGATTCAAACAAGCCACCACCACCAGCACCTTCAGGTAAATAGACTATATTTCCGTCACCATACATACCACCACCTCCGCCATCGGCGCCGGATTTCAATCCACCTATGGCATTCGATGCATTGAATGACACATCATCAATGTGTACATGACCGCTGTAGATAAACATGCCACCACCCATACCAGCCCCTCCATTGATTCCATCTCCTCCTTTAGCAACTCCGTTATTGATATCTATTCCAATTATCTGTACAAAACCAGATTTGATAAAAAATGGTCGATATAAATCGAGTCCATTAATAGATCGCCTCACATCATCAGACTTAATGGTCATATCTGAATCAACCAAGCGTTTCATAACGCCATTAAGAACAACATTGGTTTTCAAAATAATTTCATCATAGCCAGGTGATTCGTTTGCTTGAAGAATGGCCCAACTGAGGGAATTAAGTTGTATGCCCGTACCATCATCTAATGAAGTTGTTACTTCAAACGTCGCCGAATACGCAGAAAAAGAAACCCCAAATGAAATAGCAGGTATCAACAATGTTCTGTTGATAATTTGCTTGGACTTTTTAGTTTGATGATTCATACCAGCTCCAGTTTATTTAAAAGGATTTCTAAGAAATTCACCTTAAAATCTATCAAATCACATTCAATTCAGCCAGAAATCGTGTTTTTAACACATTGATTCAAAGTTAAATATATAGTGCTTTGGTGCCAATATCTTTATTAGACCATGTTATAGAAACAATTTTTAGCCTTTTAAAAAATCAATATAAAATCATTATCAAATCATTATATTCCTAGGTTTGAATACAGTAGTTTAGATATTTATTGATTTAACAGCTATGAAAAATCATTAGAAAGGCAGTGAAAGTACCCGCCTGATTTCTTCATTCATAAAACCAATCGCCATAGGGCGCCGGACTTGAGGTAGCACACAAACATCGTACAGTTCTTCAACTATCCCTTCAATCCTCAATTCATGGACCACATCACCGGTGGTTAAATTGATGACTTGTAATGCGCAACGAGGTTGGACTTTTTTAGCTTCCAATTTATTTTGCAAATTTAAACCTTCGAATGTTTTGTTCTCTCTGGGTTTAGATAAGCCCACCACCGCGTAATCTCCATGAAAACTCATGCCACGTAAATAACCGGGACAAAATGCCACAGCTTCAAATTGCCCCGTATTCAAGTCAATATAACCGAATTCACCTTCTCCAGAATTCAATATCCATAACTTACCTTGGTACCATCGGGGTGAATGAGGCATGGATAAGCCTTCAGCCACCACTTCATTTGCTTGCACATCAATCACCACTCCACCTGACTGGCGGTGTTCACGCCAACCTTCATTGACATCAGTTTGGCTGACACAGGTGACATATCCTGCCTTACCATCTTTGATAGCTAGGCCATTGAGATGACAACGATCCTCAGCTGCCAATTTAGTGATGTGTGGTGGTTGCCATATGGGTTCAAAACTGTGGGTATCACTGGGACGGGCCAAACAACTGAATAAAGTGTTCACAAATAACACGCCTTCATCATCTATCGCCACATCATGGGCATCTACATCACCGGTGGTGTAACCCACTTGTGGGACATAAACCCGATCGTATCCTTGGTGATTTTGCCCCGGTTTCAAGGCATTTTCAAATCGCCATAATTGGTATAAGTTCGCCACCCATAAACTGTCCGTTTTAGAGTCCAAACCAATCCCCATACAACGGGCAAAAGTGCGTTCAAAGACAGACATCCTCTGCTGGTCTTGCATGCCAATAAAGAATAGCTTACCTGCCTGATATGTCGAAAAGCTGAGACTGATGTTCTGTTCTATCAACCAACTACAAAATTGTCTGGAGCCATTAAATTCAAGTTTGTTTTTGGTCATAATGTAGAAGTCTTTTGTGTATATGACTTATATTATAAGCACAAGATGAAAATAAATTAGTTCAAAATATCGGACAAATCATATTTTCTGTATTTTATGACTGTTTGAAGCCTTTGCTTTTGCCATTAAGGATATCTACTGAAACCCATCCTTGAAAATGACATCATTGCCGTAGATCACATAGCTTTGACCCGTGCTGCTGTTAAAAATAGGTGCACCAACAATGATGTCACCCACTCCATCGGCATTAAAGTCTCCGGCAAAATCAACAGACGCTCCTGAACTTGAATTCGCCACACCACCATTCATTACAAAGCCATTGCTGCCATCAAGATCTGCAAGATTGAAAGGGCTGGTCGTTACACTATTGGAGCCAAACATCACATAGCTGGTTCCTGCATAAGTGTTGCCATTAGGATTGGCTCTTTCAGCTCCCAAGATTAAATCATTAACGCCATCGCCATTAACATCACCTGCTGAACTCACTGACTTGCCTAAAAAGTCACCAGCAGACTCACCTAAAATGACCAAACCGTTGCTGCCATTAATATCAGCCAAATTCAAAGTACTGGGGAAACCAGTGTTGTTACCAAAAACTACATACGCTTTTCCAATTTCAGAGATTGATCGAGTGCCCAACATAAAATCATCAATTCCATCACCATTTATATCACCACCTCCACTGACTGAGAAACCGGCATAATCACCTGGTTGTTCTCCATTAATAAAAAAGCCATTGATACCATTGAGCCCTGTAAGCGGGAATGGGTTAGGCTGTTGATCGGTGGTTCCAAAGACTACATAACTGAGTCCAGTTGTGGCATGAGCAAATGGGCCACCAATTACCAGATCATCAACCCCATCAGCATTGATGTCACCTGCTTGACTGACGGAAAAGCCAGCACCATCTGCAATGT
>JBPOFV010000340.1:0-3274 GCA_051252335.1 Marinicella sp.
CTTCATGCACCACATAATCACCGGTTTCCTTTAGCTGACTCAGATGCGCGGCTAATTGCCAGCTCGGATGTAATACAAGTGTCTTGTCAAAAGTATCATACTCACCACCTTGATAAGCCAGAGCCGGTAATGTATAGGCTTGGTCATTAACTTCTTCAGCAGCCAGAGTTCTCATGTTTTTCTTTTTCGACATGCAAATAATTCAGTTAAGCAATGACTTTTATTGTAATTCATAACCACCATGCTAAGAAGCTCCATTTCAATGTTTACACCCGACTGATTTTGAACAAATTGTCATTAAGTCGTGAGAATTCTGTGAATGTTGAAGTTCATACTGGCTCCTCATTTGTTAAATACTGAGGAGTAAACCATGAAAATTATGAAGAAGGTTCACAGCAACTTAAGATCGCTGTTAATTCCTGCCAGCTTTTTACTGGCCAGCCAAGTTCAGGCTTTTGAAGTTAAGGTTAAAGTAGAAAATTTAAGTCCAACTGGCGGTTTGTACTTCACCCCTGTTTGGGTCGGTTTCCATGACGGTGGTTTTGATCTTTATGATTCAGGAGCTGCTGCATCTGAAGGTGTTGAAAGATTTGCTGAAGATGGTGATTTTGGAGCCTTGATCAGTGATTTCGCCTCATCAGGTGGGCTTGATGCTGTCATATTAAACCCAGAAGGCTTCGCTGGCGCACCGATATTTGACCCAGGTATGGCTAGCTATGAACTGTTTGATTTGGACCCAACAGCCAATCAATATTTCAGTTATGGTGCCATGATATTACCATCCAATGATGCCTTTATTGCCAATGGAAATCCAACAGAACATCAATTGTTTAATGATGAGGGTGAATTTATGGGCCCCATCTCATTTATAGTCTATGGTTCTGAAGTTTTGGATGCAGGCACTGAAGCCAATACTGAGTCAGATGCCGCATTTCTTAACCAAACCGGTCCCAATACTGGTGAAACGACCAGTGATGTGGTCACATTACATCCTGGTTTTAACGGTTCTGTGGGTAACCCATCAGCCACTCCAGTCAACATACTCGGCGCAACCGTACCTCCTGGCACCACCATAGATGCCGTTCAAGGAGATTTCACTCAAGGCATTTTCCCCATCATGCGGGTAACCATACAAAACAGCAAAACACCGGTCAGAGTAACGATCAAAAATCAAGCACCACCAGATGGCATCTTTTTGACTCCAGTTTGGCTGGGTTATCATGATGGTTCATTTGATAGTTTCAACACAGGTGAACTCGCTTCAGCGGGTATTGAGCGTATGGCAGAAGATGGCGACTTTGGCGCTCTAACAACAGCTTTTGCTGACAGCGGTGCTGGAACTGATCAAGTGGTGTTAAACCCTGCCGGCTTTGCTGGCGCCCCTTTATTTGACCCTGGTTTCAGTTCAACAGAAATGGTCTATTTAGATGCAAACAGTCACCGATACTTATCGTATGCAGCCATGCTGTTACCCTCAAATGATGCTTTCATTGCTAATGACAACCCAATGGCTTATCCAATTTTCGATGCTGATGGAAATTTTGCTGGCCCCGTGACAGTCAAAGTCTATGGTAACAATGTCTGGGATGCTGGTACTGAAGCCAACACCGAAAGTGACGCGGCATTTTTTGATCAATCTGCACCCGATACGGGTGAAGCCACTTCTGATGCCATTGCATTGCACCCAGGATTCAATGGATCTGTAGGAAATCCTGATGGTTCACCGCAAGTGTTTTTAGGTGGTACCAATGGACCTGGAATCAGTTTTGATGCAACTGCAGCTGATTTCAGTATCCCCGGTAGTCCAGTGGCTGAAATTCGATTATCACGTGCCATAGATGGTGGCCACAGTGGTACTTGGTTCAATCCAGCCAAAGATGGACATGGCGTGGTTTTAGAAATTACTGCAGATGGTAATGGCACAAAAGCCATTGTTTCTTGGTATCACTATGCTGCAGATGGTTCAGGTCAACAAATTTGGTTAACTGGAGTTGGGCCAGTGGTTGATGACACCGCTATTGTTGATGTCATTCAAGCTGATGGTGCTGTATTTGGTGAAGGTTTTAATGCCGATGATGTCAACCGAATTAATTGGGGACAGGTACGAATTAAGTTCAATTCTTGCACTGATGCAACGTTAAGTTATTCATCATTGATTGAAGGTTATGGATCAGGCACAGAACCCTTAACTCGACTGACTTCAGGACCTGTTGATTACAAGGGTGCTTGTCAATTATAAGCACTTATTAACAACCCACTAACAGGTTGTGGTCACCCCAAATTTTTGACCAGATCACAACCTGTTAACACCGGCCAAGCGTATTATTTTCTCTTGGTGAAGTCTTAAAAACACAAATAAATGTAAGCTCTTATGTCTTTTACCTTTCATATATTCAATCACAATAATAACCAAGAAGACTCTGGGGAGACTGAAGTTATGCCAAATAAAAGAATTTTGGTGATTGAAGATGAATTCGATATAGCACAGTTGCTTAAAATTCATTTAGCAGAAATTTGTCAACATGTAGAACTGGTGCATGATGGCGAGCAAGGGCTTAATATGGCCCTGGCTAAGCCTTGGAGTGCCATCATCTTAGATCTCAAATTACCCAATATGGATGGGCTTGAAATTTGTCGCAGGATCAGAAGCCAGTCAAACTATGTACCTATCTTGATGCTGACTGCAAAATCCACTGAATTAGATCGTGTATTAGGACTTGAATTGGGTGCAGATGACTATTTAACCAAACCATTCAGCGTGATGGAATTAACAGCACGAGTCAAAGCATTGATGCGACGTTTTGATGCCAGTGAAGGTTATCAATCTGAGACCACACCTGCATTGAATTTCAACGGCTTGGAAATATTAACTGACCAACGATCTGTCATCGTGGATGGTCATGAAATCAACCTAACGGCCAAAGAGTTTGACCTCTTACATTTTTTTGCCAGTCACCCAGACAAAGTGTTCAATCGATCTCAATTACTGGATCAGGTTTGGGGTTATGGGCATGATGGTTATGAACACACTGTAAACTCACACATGAATCGCTTGCGGACAAAAATTGAACGTGACAGCCACAATCCCAAATACATCAAGACCATTTGGGGTGTTGGCTATAAATTCATTGCCGCAGAACAAAACGCGACCAACTACACCTTATGAATTCATTGAATAAAAAACTTTCGCTGGCACTGATGGGCTTGTTTATCATGATCGGCATCGTCTTGGCATTTATCACCCGCTATGCATCGGTTCAGTACAACTTAGAAA
>JBPOFV010000341.1:0-3270 GCA_051252335.1 Marinicella sp.
GCCATTGGGTCAGGCAAAAGCAAAATACAACGATTTACCACCTAAAAACACCGCAACTAAAATCACCATGGTCCCTAACAAATTATGTAACCATGTATTTTTATGCTTCCCGAGTAGGTTTGATTGGTTCATCACATACAACAAGAACACGGCCAGTAAGGGCAATAATATCCCATTGGCGATTTGTGCAAACCATATGATGGTAATTGGTTTATAGCCTGATAATGACATGATTAAGCCGCTGAATAACACCACCGCCCACGACAACTTAAACCTTAAGTCTTTACCATCACTTGGCCATCCCAACATCCCTGCTATGGCATAGGCTGCAGCTAAAGGTGCGGTAATGGATGAAGAGATGCCAGCTGCAAATAAGCCCACTCCCATACAGATAGAGGCCCAAGAACCTAATAATGGTTCAAGTTGAACAGACATATCAGCTGCGGTATTAATGGTTGCACTGTGACCCAATTGTTGTCCAAAATAAGCGGCGGCAGCGGTTGAAATGATGGCCAATGAAATCAAGCCTCCAACACCAATAGAAATCACGGTATCTCTTCTGACCTGTGGTAAATCCTCAACATCATGCCATTTGTTTTTAACGGCTGATGCATGTAAAAACAAATTATATGGCACCACAGTGGTACCAACCAATGCCATTACAGTTAACCAAGCACCTTCAGGAACTTGAGGTTTAAGACCTGAAAACAGAGCACCCAAATCTGGTTGAGTCATGATGAATGTAGTTACAAAAGCCAAACTCATCAACAACACCAAGCCAATTAAAGCTTTTTCCAATAAATGATAACTGCCTTGAATTAATATCAAAAAGGCCAAACCAACGATTAATACTGACCAGGGAAAGTCCCAAGTTGGCAATAAGGCATCTAAACCCAACGCAGCACCTGCTATATTTCCCCCTTCATAAGCACCATTACCAATAAATATGGCCACTGTTACCAAACTGAAGACTGCTGTTTTAACCAGTGGATTTTGAAACTGTGATTGCAACACTTCTCCCAATCCTTGCTGAGTGATTAACCCAAGTCGAGCTGACATTTCCTGTAACAGCATACAAGCTATCACTGAAAAGACCAACGCCCAAAGTAATGCATATCCAAAATTTGCACCCGCCAGGGTACAAGTCAGAACCGTACCTGGCCCAATAAATGCAGCGGCCACCAGTGCTGCTGGCCCAATTGAAAATGATTTCTTAGACATATAGAACCCAATAACAAGATTAATTTATTCTAAATGATCTGACCGGAGCAAACCACTAAAGAATCCAACACGGTTCAGTTGTAACCACTCAAGTTGAAGCTTTATAATGAACCCATAAAACTCATTCTTAACGCCCTTACTCATGAAATTTGTAATTACCTTCTGTCTAATCTTCAGCAATCAACTGCTTAAGGCAACTACCATTGAAATTAATCCAAGTAAAGACAACACATTGTATGAAACCAATTTAAAAGCTTTGAGCAATGGAGCTGGCATCTATTTCTTCGCCGGCCGCACAGCACAAGGCATGAATGATCGACGACGTGGTTTGATTCAATTTGATTTGTCTGTGATTCCACCTGATTCAATCATCAATGATGTCACCTTGGAGATCACTTCATCACGAAGCATTGCTGGTGCTCGAACAATTTCCATCCACCAAGCATCAACTGACTGGGGCGAAAGTACTTCGAATGCCACCAGCATGGGAGGTGGCACTGGAGCCTTAGCACAACCAGGTGATGCCACTTGGATTGAAGCCTTTCATGACGGCGCATCTTGGTCAGCTGCAGGTGGAGATTTTGACCCTGTGGCTGATGCCATGACAACCATGTCAGGCATTGAAACCGGCAGCTTTAATTCAGCAGCCTTAACCGCCCGAGTCCAAGCATGGTATACCAACCCTGATGCCAATTATGGCTGGGTTATCTTGGGAGATGAAAGTGAAGACACCACGGCCTTCAGATTTAATACAAGAGAAAATTCTGTCAATCCACCCAGATTAATCATTGACTACACATTACCTAACGTACAACTCACACCTGCCAAGGACAACACCCTTTATGAAGACATTGCCGGGTCAGTCAGTAATGGTGCAGGCGAAAATTTATTTATGGGTAGGGTAAGTATTGGTAGCATCAGACGTGCTGCCTTAGAGTTTGACTTATCACCCATTCCATCCAATGCCATCATTGCTTCAGTACAATTGGAATTGGCAGTCAGTTCTATTCCCGGCACAGCACAAAATGGTACGGCAACATTACATAGGGCCTTGAACGAATGGGGTGAGGCAGATTCAGCTGGCGGCGGCATGGGCGCGCCCTCACAATTGGGCGATGCCACTTGGGTTCATACTTTTTATGACACCGAAACATGGTCTCAAGCCGGTGGTGACTTTATACCGACAGCTTCTGGCATCAGTGACTTCACTGATGCCAGCATTCAGGTTATATTCAACGACGCCGAAACATTGAAGAATGACATCAGATTATGGGTACAGGACAGTAAACAGAACCATGGCTGGATATTACTCGGTGATGAAGTAAATGCTGGCAATCCAAGAAGTTTAGACAGCAGTGAAGGCACATTACCCCCTTTGTTAACCATTGAATATTATGTCTTACCCGATTTGATTTTTATCGATGGATTTGAACAATGACTGATCAACTTAAACCCCTATACCCTGCTGCATCGATGCACCGTTCCGGTCACATCAGCACAAACTCCATCCACCAAGTTTATTGGGAAAGTTGTGGCAACCCATCCGGTAAACCAGTGGTGTTCGTACATGGTGGACCAGGTGGTGGCACCTCAACTGAAACCACCAGATTTTTCAATCCTGAAAAATATCACATCATTCAATTTGATCAACGCGGTTGTGGCAAAAGCACACCACATGCGTGTTTAGAAGAAAACACTACTTGGGATTTAATTGATGACATGGAAGTCATCCGTGAAATGTTAAGCATTGAACAGTGGCAGGTATTCGGAGGCTCTTGGGGCAGCACCTTGGCACTGGCTTACGCCCAAAAACATCCCACTCGAGTGACTGAATTGGTACTCAGGGGCATTTTCCTGTTACGTCAAAAAGAACTACAATGGTTTTATCAATCCGGTGCCAGCCGCCTATACCCGGATGCTTGGCAGCCTTATTGGGATCACATACCAGCTGCTGAACAACATGACATGATGAAAGCATACCAAAAACGATTGTTATCTGACAATGAGTCAATCCGTTTAGAAGCAGCAACACGATGGTCAGTTTGGGAA
>JBPOFV010000342.1:0-3268 GCA_051252335.1 Marinicella sp.
GTATCTAACAACACCACATCTGCACCATAACTGCGGGTTGCTTGTGCTTTTACTTCAGATGCGAATGAAGGCATAAAGATGCTTGCTGAAATTTTAAATTGCCTGGCAGCCCAAGCAATCGCCTGAGCATGGTTACCAGATGAATTGGCCACCACTCGTTTTACATTTTTATGTTGTTCTTGCAACACCTGAACTGCATTGCAACCACCACGCGCTTTAAAAGCACCAATTTTTTGCAAACATTCTGCCTTGAAATAAATTTCATGCCCCAGCCATTGATTTAATAATGTTGAAGTTAACACAGGTGTTTGGTTTATATAAGGTTTAACACGTTGGTACGCTTTTTGGATGTCTTGGAAATTAATCATAATTTTTCGAATATCAACAATTGGTTATTGGCAGGCATACTTAAGTCATGTAACAAGGTAAATCTTTGTGCTTGCATCAACTCAACTATGCATTCAAAATCCCTGATCCCCCGCTGTGAATCAATGTTTTTTAACCACCGTTCAAACTCAGCATTTGATGGTGAAGTAAAATCACCATTGTACTTAAATGGGCCGTAGTAAAAAAAACGGTTTCCAGTGTATAAATTTTTTCCTAAATCTGAGATAAAATGTTGTACCAGCTCGGTTGAAATGATGTGCAAAGTGTTGGCAGAAAACACCACATCAGCATCAAAATCAGGCCAAGAACTTTGGCCAATTTGATATTCAGCGGGTGCTAATACATGGCTTAATTCTGCCTCATCAAGCCACATTTGGATGCCCTCATGATTCATAAGTACATCTGAAGTCTGCCAATACAAATCAGCCAAGTGTTTACCAAAATAGACCGCATGCTGCCCAGTTCCTGAGCCCACTTCCAATATATGTTTGTCACTGCTTCTTAAGTGTTCTTGCAACACTGATAAGATCACTTTTTGATTGCGGTCACACGAGGGTGAATGGGGTTTAGTTATTTCTGCCAATATCGTGCCCTCGTGTGATTTAATTAAGTTTAGTTTGTAGGATATCAGATTCAGCCCGATCTGTTCGAGTGATTAAAATTTTATCTTCTGACTTGTTAACACTCAATGAAGTCCCAACCGAATAGGGCCTGTGTTCAGTAATGAATGAGAGTTCCCCTGTGTTGACATCGACTTTCCACAAGCCAGCTTGTTCATCATTTTTATCTATATACACTGACTGATTAACGACAGTCCATAAATTTGTGGCAGTGCGCCTTAACTCCAAAGTCAAGACACGCTCTTGTTTGGTTTTTCGATCATATAAAAATAAACCGGCTTGGTCAGACTTGGAGTAGACCAACCTACCATCAGATAAAACCATAAAGCGACCCACTGATTCAATCGGTAATACAGATACTTGCTGGTCTTTTAAATGCAATATTCTGTTGTTTAAATGGTTTGACTTTGCCAATGCAAAATATTCACCCTGATATTCAATAGCAGCCAAGTGGCCTTGTCCGAAAGGTAATTCTGATGTTTGTCCAGACTCAAGATCTAATACCAAGGTCCCATAGCCTCTATGATCATTGATTGTCATTAACACGGCATGCTTGCTGCTATGCCAAACTGGTCGGGTCAATTTTGCATCTGGAATTGAAATTAATAACTGCTCTTTTCCTTCAGCAAAATCATACAACCAAATAGAACTGCGGTCTTGTCTGTTACTGGAAAATAGAAATTGGCTGCCATCAGGTGAAAATTCTGGGTAATTATCATACTTGGTTGAATGAACCAAGCGATTGTATTCTTCAGTGACCGTATCGAACATCCAGATATTGGCTTCGTAGCTTACCACCTGGAATGTCATAAGTTCTCGCTTGAGGTCGAATGAAGGATGCTGTGCCCCATAAGCGCCAACTAAGCGAGGCGTTTTATCATTGATGTTAAGCACCCACAATTGTCTGCTACCACCAGAGTCTGAATCATAAACAATGTGCTCATCATCATACCACTCATGACTGATGGAATAATGTTCACCAGTGGTCAATGGTTGCTCTGCTCCTGTAACCAAGTTTTTCAACCAAATGTTTCTGACAGAATGATTGCCCCGTGAAAAACTCATCCACTTTTGTTTGGGGCTGATGCGTGGAGACCAGTCTTGTTCACTGGTCGAAGTAGGTGAAGTTAACTCAATTTGTTCACCTGAATTCAATGACAACTGATGAATTCCAACCATTTCTTGTTTGTTTTTTGCCACAAATAAAATGAGTTGTTGAGCTTCATTCCACTCAATTGTTCTTGATTCTGCATGGAAAACACAACCGGCTAAATCTTCGAATACTTCTGACTTGATGTGATAACTTTTGAGGTAACAATTGGATTGATCTCTGGCAATAAAAACAACCAATTGTTGTTTGGGTAAAAAGACCGGCGAGCCCACTCGATGCCGCGCCAACTCCACCACATGTTGCAAACTGGCATCAGACAATGATTGGATCACTATCTGGCTGGCATAATGACTGTTTTTAATATAAGTCAGCCATTGACCATCTAAGCTGACTATACTCTGGCTTTCCATTCCTGGTTGTGCCGTCACTCGACTGGCATTGGCAACCACTTCCTGTAAGTTTTGAACCAATGTGTTGCGCTGACTGTACCAATAAGTCATTATTAAAATGACGCTCATTCCAAGTACCAGCAAGGCTGTTTTAATGCGTCTGTTATTCTTGGTCACTATAGGTTCAACACTTTGGGTCAACTGATAGCCTTTTTTTGGAATGGTTTTGATGTACTTGGCGGCACTGGCTGAATCGCCCAATACTTTTCTTAATTCAGCAATGGTTCGTGACAGCGCGTCTTCATTGACAAATTTTCCAGCCCAAATATGCTCTAAGAATTGCTGCCTTGTGACCACATCAGGCGCATTCTCAAGCAACAACAACAAAACTTGATTCAATTGAGTTGATAACCTCACTTCATCTTGGCCATTTTTTAACAAGCCACTGTCTGGCCAGTAATGCCAGTCTCCTACCGACCAGCCACCTGGGTGAAACTTGGATGCTTCTAGATCTTGCATAGGTATTTATTTTTAAATAGGAAGTTTTCCGAAGGTTTTTTACAGCGAAAAAACTTATTTTGTAAGGCTTTCAACACAATGAGATCAGCATGAAAATATTATTATTAACAGTCAGCTTTATTATAACCAGTACTTTCGTAGAAGCACAAGATTTAGGCAACTCGAACTGTGATTCATTGCTGCTAGTCAGCAGCTGGAGTCGAGACAATGTAAAAATATATGATGGTTGTGATGGCACATAT
>JBPOFV010000343.1:0-3263 GCA_051252335.1 Marinicella sp.
CAGTTCAACTAGACAATGGATTAATGGCTTACCAAGCCATCATTGATCAAAACCATGCCGTGGGTTTGCGCCTGTTTGAAAATCCACAACAAGCCAGGTTAAAACACATACAAGGCATCAAGCGTTTGTTAAATCTTAAATACCCTAAAATCATTAAACAAGCTCAAAAAGTTCAAATCGGACTGAAAGCTGAAATGGCTTGGAATGCTTTGGACAGTGGTCGTAAATTAATCGATGAGCTGATCGATTCTCTCTTAGAAAAACACATTGCTACCTATGACTGGATAGCCACTCAAAAACAATTTGACCAATTAGCTGACCAGCTCAATAAACAGCTGTATAAGTCCACTTATGATTGGTCACAAAAACTTACACCCATCATGGATCAATGGTATGTGCAGTGGCAACAAGTCGAAGACAAGCATGATTTGTTATCAGAAGCGACTTACACCGACATGCAGTACCAATTGGATTACATGATTTATGCAGATTTTTTGCACCATGTCCGATTGGCTGATTTAGACCATTACAGCCGGTACTTGAATGGTTTGTCTATGCGGTTGGAAACGGCTTTACACTCACCACAAAAAGAGCAGGATAAACTCACAGAGTTTAACCAAGTCAGCCAGCCATTTTATAACCACTGTGACCAAATGGATGAATTCACCGAAGCACACCAAGATTTTTTGCTGTTGCTCGAAGAGCTCCGCATTTCTTTATTTGCTCAAAGCTTGGGCACCAAACAAAAAGTTTCCGTGAAACGATTGAGGCAGGCATTTAAGGAACTTTAAAAAAATCAATGCTATAAAACCTCTATTAATGCACCAATCAACCAATCCACTTCTTCCATGTTGTTGTAGTGCGCCAATGAGATTCGCACCACACCTTGTTTTTCACGCAACCCCAGGTGGTCGATTAATTTAACTGCATAAAAATCACCAAAGCGGATGCCTATATTGAAAGGGTCAACTTGTTCGACAATGGTATTCGAGTCGATATGTTGGTGCACGAATGACAAGGTTGCCACTCTCTTTTCAGGGTCACTTTTTGGTTCACCGATGATACGAACTGATGGAACGGTGGCTAAATAATCCAACAACCGTTGAAGTAAGGACGCTTCATGGGTGGCGATCAAGCCAAAGGCCGCAGTTAAGTTATCTCTATTGATGGCCGCTGCAGTTTGTCCAGCACCCAGCTCACATAAGTAGCTAACCACTGCACCCATGGCGTAACACAGTTCATAATTAACATTACCCGGTTGGAATTTATACGGCGAGCTTTGGATAAACGCATGGTTAATGCCGGGCAGGGTATTAAGTATTTCATACTTGCCATACATCACACCTTGGTGCGGACCGAAGGTCTTGTAAGTACTGAAAAAATAAAAGTCCACATCCCAAGCTTGTACATTGATCAGTCTGTGAGGTGCATAGGCCACACCATCTACACAAACCAAAGCGCCCTGGGCATGGATTAATTGAGTCCATTCGGTGATTGGATTGATCGTACCCAGAATATTAGAGACATGGGTGAAACAGACCAGTTTAGTTCTGTCGGTCATTAAGTCTAAAAGGTCTTCAATATGTAATTCAAAATTTTCTGCTCTGATCCGCCATACCTTGACGACTATATCCTGCTTTTCTAGGTCCAACCAAGCCGCTCGGTTGGCTTCATGATCGACATCGGTGATGATTACTTCATCGCCTGCTTGCCAACCTTGCACAACACAAAGGCTTAAGATGCGTACCAAAGCGGTGCTACTGGCACCCACAATCACTTCCTCATATCGTTCGGCATTGATCAAAGTCTGAATGGCTTGAGTGGCCCGATCTAATTGTTTGGCGGCGTGTACTGAGGTCGAGTAACTGGCACCCAGTTGCACATCATAGTCAGTTAAATACTCAACAATCGCATCCATGGCGTGACGCACCGTTTGTGAACCTCCGGCATTGTCCATAAAAATCATGTTTTGATCTGTTTGAAAAACCGGAAACTGTGCCCTGACCCAATTGATATCCATAGATGCCACAATATAAAAATAAACCATTCTAATGGTGTTATTGTTATGGGGCAAATTTAAGTTAATTCAGAATAAATATTTAAATACTTTGATATGATATTGGTTTGAAAAGGAATGGCAGTTATGAATGGAGTTTATCCAACATTGGCTCGAAGATATTTTGCATCAACTTTAGATATTATTGCAGTGATAATAATGACTGTTTTTATTGTGAAGGTGCTAGATGAATACTCAATTGAGACTGGCCTAATATGGTATTTGGTTTTTATCCCTACAGTTTTTTATGAACCTGTATTAACTTCACAATTTATGACATTGGGTCAAGCAGTATTTGGATTTCGAATCAGAGACGTTAATACGGGGAATAAAATAACATTATTGAAAGCTTATGCTCGTATAGTGATCAAGTTCCTGCTGGGGATTATTTCCCTGTTAACCATTCCTAATGATGAAAAGCGCAGAGCCATACATGATAAGGCATTGTCAACAGTAGCATTGAACAATGATCGGTTAAAATACAAAATTTAAACTCGTTTCTACCTAAAGTATGTCTTTAAAAGAACTCTGGGTCATAACTTAGGATAAGTTTCAAAAATCAGTCTCTGATGAAGCTCGAGCTATGCATTATAATGTTTTGTCATGTTAACACTTTCAAACAATGTCCAAATCGCTGCATCGGAAATCGAACTTACAGCTGTTCGTGCTCAGGGCCCTGGTGGTCAGAATGTCAACAAAGTATCAAGTGCGATCCACCTGCGTTTTGATATTCACCGTTCAAGCTTGCCTCTATTTTATAAAGAACAACTTTTAAAATTATCTGATCAACGCATGACCAAAGAAGGTGTCATTGTGATCAAAGCCCAACAATTCAGAACCCAAGAAAAAAACAAAGATGATGCCCTAAATCGCTTAAAGCAGCTGATCAATTCAGCGGTTATCCAAACCAAAAAGCGCAAAGCTACACGGCCAACTAAAGCATCGAAAAAAAGGCGATTGGATGCAAAAACACGCAGAGGTAATACCAAAAACCTGCGGAAGCCTGTCTCTCATCACGAGTAAATTTGACTCTTGTTAAGGCGTTCATTAATATATTATTAAGTGTTCATTTTCGTCCTAAGAAATTGCTTTTTTTGTGACGAAGCACCGAAAATTTATCCTGCCAGTTGCTAATATACTCGACATAATCATAATAAATAAGTCGAGGGACACAGCATGAAAGAAGCCATTGAAGATCCAAATAAAC
>JBPOFV010000344.1:0-3247 GCA_051252335.1 Marinicella sp.
GAACCTGCCAGATAAGGCCATTGACCTGATGGATGAGGCTGCCAGTCGCATTCGCATGGAAATTGATTCTAAACCAGATAAATTAGATAAATTGGATCGTAAACTGATCCAGCTAAAAATGGAACGAGAATCCATTCTGCGTGAAAAAGACAAAGCCTCCAAAAAACGACAAGCTGAGTTGGAAAACAACATTGAATTGTTGGAACGAGAATATTCAGATTTAGAGGAAATTTGGAACAGTGAAAAAGCGGCGGTACAAGGCACCACCCATTTGAAAGAAGAATTGGAAGAAGCCAAAGCTGCTTTTGAAGTGGCACAACGTGCCGGTGATTTGGCCAAAATGTCTGAACTTCAATACGGCCAAATACCAGAATTAGAAAAACAAATTGCCCAGGCCACTGAAGTGGATATGAGCAAATTTAAACTACTTCGCAATAAAGTCACAGAAGCTGAAATTGCAGAAATCGTTTCTATGTGGACCGGCATTCCTGTGACAAAAATGATGGAAGGTGAAAAACAGAAATTATTACAAATGGAGTCTGTCATTCACCAAAGATTGATTGGTCAAGAAGAAGCCGTCAAATCAGTAGCCGATGCCATTAGACGTTCACGTTCTGGACTTTCAGACCCAAACAGGCCCATCGGTTCGTTCATGTTCTTAGGCCCCACCGGTGTCGGTAAAACTGAATTGTGTAAAGCTTTGTCTGAATTCATGTTCGATACCGAAGATTCCATCATCCGATTGGACATGTCTGAATTTATGGAAAAACATTCTGTGGCACGGTTAATTGGCGCACCTCCTGGTTATGTTGGCTATGACCAAGGTGGCTATTTAACTGAAGCTGTGCGGCGAAAACCTTACTCATTGATCTTGTTGGATGAAGTGGAAAAAGCCCATCCCGATGTGTTCAATGTGTTGTTGCAGGTGCTTGATGATGGCCGCTTAACTGATGGTCAAGGTCGAACAGTTGATTTTAAAAATACCGTAATTATCATGACTTCAAATTTAGGTTCGGATTTGATTCAAGCCAAGATCAATGACCCATATAAAGAGATCAAAGAGTCAGTCATGACAGTAGTGGGGCAACATTTCAGACCTGAATTTATCAATCGTGTTGATGACATTGTGGTCTTCCACCCGCTAAAACAAGAACACATCAGGTTGATAGCAGGCATTCAGATCAATAAGGTCAAAAAGCGCTTGGCTGCCAGAGACTTACATTTAGAAATATCCGATGCCGCATTGGACTTCTTAGGAAATGTTGGGTTTGACCCCGTTTACGGCGCGCGACCTTTAAAGCGAGCGATTCAAGATGAATTGGAAAACCCATTGGCCAGCCGATTATTGGCAGGTGATTTTGCACCCGGCCAAATCATTGAGATTAATTTATCCAATCAACAACTTGAATTCACAGCTAAGCAACCCCACTAAGTGTGCCAGAAACACCAAGGGCATTTTTTGCCCTTGGTTTATTCCAATTTGCTCAGAGAGATTTTATGCCCATATATGAATACAGTTGCCGTGATTGCGGACATGAAATAGAAAAACTACAAAAAATGTCAGATGCTCCATTAACCGACTGTCCACAGTGCGAAGCTCCTGCCTTGGCTAAAAAAATATCAGCAGCAGGTTTCAGATTAAAAGGCACCGGCTGGTACGAAACTGACTTTAAAGGCAAAAAGAAAACAGGCAATGACAGCAAATCCAATAAAAGCGAATCCTCATAAGTCCATTAATTGATTCAATTCAATTAATTACATAAACAACACCACCAAACCACATACCTTTAAGTCATTGAATTAAAAACATATTCAACGACCCAATCCATCTACGAAGACTACTTGTAGGAATTTTCTTACACGCGACTAAGAATCTATCTACAGACACCAAAACCACATCTGATCATAATGGTCACATGGATTGGGTAACAGGAGTTACCAGCCAATGAGGCACAAAGGGACGAATCACGGAGCTGATTCTTGAATGGGTAATTACAGGATGTAACTATCCGGTGAAGGATTCACCACACTCGGGAATAATGGATAAGAAGATCTGGTGTTTGGATCTTCGCAAATTAACCGTCATCTTTTTAGATGGCGGTTTTTTTTGCTCAAGATTTGATGGTTTTGCATCACTGTCATTTCGACCGAGTGAAGAGTTGAGAACTTCCAGAAATTAACTTGAAACAAATTCACAATACACCTATCCAGCATTGTGAGATCCTTCAATTCCGCTCCGCTACATTCAGGATGACATTAAAACTCTGTCATTCTGAGTGGAGCCAGCTGCTGGGAGATAAAGGAGAAGTGGAGCTGGTGATTCTCCATAAGTTCATGTGAAATAATTTTACATAACACCTTTCCTGTGTTGGGAGATCCTTCAACTTCGCTCCGCTACATTCAGGATGACAATAAAGAAACTGTCATTCTGAATACTACAAAGCGGAATCGAAGAATAAGAGGTGGGTTTGCTTGTTATCAATGAGTCAGCAACCTGCATGGCAGATGACATGAATGCCATCATATAAATTTAATAACTAACAGGAAAACTAAAAAAAATAATGATGAAAACATACTGGGTATATATCCTGACTAACCAAAACAACAGCGTTCTGTATATTGGTATCACCAGCAATTTAGAAAGCAGAATTTATCAACATAAAAATAAAATGATCAAGGGGTTTACTGCAAGATACAACGTCAACAAATTAATATACTTTGAAGATAGTTTGAACCCTGAAAGTGCCATATTAAGAGAAAAGCAATTGAAAGGATGGGTTAGAAAGAAAAAAATAAAACTTATTAATCAATTAAACCCAACATGGCGTGATTTAAGTTTAGATTTCTGATTCATAATCGAGTTTCTGCGACTCTTGACCAGCATTGGGAGATCCTTCAATTCCGCTCCGCTACATTCAGGATGACATTAAAACTCTGTCATTCTGAGTGGAGCCAACTGCTGGGAGATAAAGGAGAAGTGGAGCTGGTGATTCTCCATAACTTCATGAGAAGTAAATTTACAAAACGACATTCTGGCGTTGGGAGATCCTTCAACTTCGCTCCGCTACATTCAGGATGAAATTAAAACTCTGTCATTCTGAGTGGAGCCAACTGCTGGGAAATAAAAGAGAAGTGGAGCTGGTGATTCTCCATAACTTCATGAGAAGTAAATTTTTCAGCATTGGGAGATCCTTCAACTTCGCTCCGCTACATTCAGGATGACAATAAAGAAACTGTCATTCTGAGT
>JBPOFV010000345.1:0-3242 GCA_051252335.1 Marinicella sp.
GATATATGCCCAACACATTGTTCGCTGGCTGGATTAATCACAGCCAATGTTTTTCGATTTTCAGGTGTAACCCATTGACCATTTAGGTAAAAATTGAGGTACTCTCTCATGTATTTATCTCATTAATATTAATATTAAAACTCGTTCTGTGCTAAGCAGACCCTGACACTTTCTAGATGATTCATTGGTATAACTTTATATCATTACTGTATCCATATTTCATGTGTAGGAATACATGATTATAATAAAAAGCAATGAAGTTCCAAAAACTCAATCACAACAGCGAAGCAGATACTTTGTTTAAAGAAGTCGATGGACTGGCGTATTTAAACAAGGTTATTAGCTGCAACAACATCCCAATTAAAATACCAAAAGTCTATTCAGTCAATGAACAAACCCTTGAGCTTGAATTCATCAATCACAAGGGTGGCTCAAAAAACCAATGGCAAGGTTTTGGCAGCGCATTGGCACAATTTCATTTACTCCAAGAAAAAGCTTTCGGCTGGCATGCGCATAACTATATAGGGTTAAATCCACAGAAAAACAGGATCACTTCTGATTGGGGCACTTTTTTTTTCCAATATAGACTCACTTTTCAAGCCGAACTAATCAAAGATGTTTCGGTAAGAGACCAATTCATGCAAGTGCTTTCTTCCACTAAAAATCATTTCATTTCTTATCTCAATCAACACAGCGCTTTCCCAAGTCCGTTACATGGCGACTTGTGGTCAGGCAATGTATTATTCGATGAACATGATGTGTGGTTGATCGATCCAGCGGTTTATTGTGGGGATGCAGAAGCCGATTTGGCAATGACCGAAATGTTTGGTGGTTTTCCAGCGGCCTTTTATCAGGCCTATACAGCGATTAAACCTTTATCTAAACAATACCAATTGAAAAAAGTAATTTACAATTTATACCATCAACTGAATCATTATAATTTATTTGGTACAAGTTATTTACCTGGTTGTAATCACGGATTCTCAACCCTTAAAAATTTCTTTAAGCCTCATAAATAATGACCTAACCTGTCATTCTGAGACATGATGCAAGTGAAGAACTTCTTCATGCTACGTAGGTAATAAACTCAATAGCACCTTCAATTTTGCCATTAACGAGTTTACTTTTATGATCCACAATTATCTGGACGGTCCTGTGTGATGTGAATGACAACAATTCTGATCCATAGAGTCAGTTTTCATCTATGGATCAGTGTGAGTTCAGTCAATCAAAAATCATGACCTGCGGTAGTCATTTGACTCAAAACTTTTTTGATGTCATCTGATTCAGAAAGTTTATGTAACAACTCATTGCCTTCAAGTTCGGCTAATTCACTTGACACTTCAACTTCATGAAGATTTTGGCCTGGCAAAACTTCTATGCCAGATTCACATTCAGCACCTTTTTCAGACATTGAATGAACGGCGCCAACGATCGTACCAGTCGCATCAAAAATCACATTCATTTTCATGACAAGCCTCCGCCAGATAAGCTGAAATTGGTTGTTACTGAACCCAAGTTACGAATGGTGACCCAATATGTAATGGTACCATTGTTATTTCTTTTCTTGGTTTGGTTAGTAACTCTTAAGTCACCACCCGGATTCAAAGGATGAGCCATACAGTATTGCGCTCCTTTGTCGCTTCCACCAAAAGAATACCACCATCTTTGAGTTGCTCCTGGTGCCAGCGTTCCAAACCCTACGTTATTAAAAGCCATAATATTTCTCCTTAAATTAGTTAATTAATTCAACATTACTTTTTACTAATTGATCTATTTGATTGACCCATCAATAGCACATGTTGAAAGTTAACGATTATTATCCGTTAACGTATATTTATTATATTTATTCATTAACTTTTATATTGTCGGTATAATATTATTTTGTTGTGTATTATTACTCTTAATGTAAGAATATATATACAATTATTAAGATTTCATTAAGGGGTATACCAAGTAACACCACATAAGAGTAAGATCACAAATAGACTGCCATCTCGATGGTAGCAATCGGAGCTCATAGCAATTAACATTCAATCATTGTGTAAATCTTCATCCACAACCATGCCGCGACTGGCAGCTCGTTTTAGCCATTGGCTTCGCGCATAAGCTTGCATGTCTTTAACTTGATCCAATTCATCTACTATTTCCAAGCCAAGCAATGTTTCAATCACATCTTCTAAAGTGACCAAACCACAAATATCTCCATACTCAGTTACCACTAAGGCTATGTGCAAGCTGTCATTCATTAATGACTCCATCAACTGAGTTAAATTCATGTCTTCAATGACCACACTGATATCCCGTTTAAGGTCTTTTAAAACCAAGTCTTGGTTGTTAGCATGCGCCAATAATAGGTCTGATTTAAGTACAAAACCATTGCTGTCATCCATGCTTTCTTGAAACACAGGTATGCGTGAAAATCTTGCCCCTTTAACTGACTCAATTGATGCAACAATGGATTCTGATTCAGGTAAAGAAAATATAACACTTCGAGGGGTCATGATGTCTTTCGCTTTAACTGATTTCAGCTTGAATAAATTATGAATAATACGAGATTCCTGCTCATCAATTAAACCAGAACGCTGACCCAATCCTGCCATCGCAATGAATTCTTCACGATTGAACATGTGGTGTTTTTTGCCTCTGGAGATTAATTGGGTAATCAAATCAGAAAGCACAATCAATGGATATAAAAGTTTAATCAACCAATCAACAAATAAAATAACTGCACCGGTTAATGATTTCCAATACACAGCACCTATTGTTTTAGGAATGATTTCAGAGAACACCAATATCAAGACAGTGATTACGGCAGAAAACACACCAATCCAAGCATCTCCAAACACATGAGTGGCTTTGGCACCTGCCACAATCGCACCCACGGTGTGGGCGATGGTATTTAAAGTTAATATAGCGGCCAAAGAACGATCAACATTCTCAAAACGCAGACGCTTGACCCGCAGTGCTTTTCGCGGATTTTTTTGTTTTAACTTTTCAATGTACGAGGGAGTAATACTCAGTAGTACAGCTTCTGCTATAGAACACAAGAATGAAAACATCAAAGCCAGAAAAACATAGACAAATAATAAAAACATAAATAATTTACTTAAAATTCAAATTGAACAATTCAATAATCGATCGCCGAAAACAGAGCTTAAACGCAAGCCGAAGAAAATGGTAAAACGTTGATTGAAATAGTTAAAACTAATTTGACTCAACCCGCCCTTTTTAAATATACC
>JBPOFV010000346.1:0-3236 GCA_051252335.1 Marinicella sp.
GGTAATATTGGTTTGAAATATCACTCAATTGTGCTTTTGTTTGGTGGTATTGTTGTTGTACAGACTGTTGCTGATCTAACAACTGAGATTTCAATTGTTCAAACTTAGCCAGTTCATTCATCGCCGATTCAAGTGTTGCTCTTGATTGCTTAACCTGGGCTTCGTCTTCAGCCATCTGTATTCTGATCTGTTCAGTTTCAACTGCTTTTTCCTTATTCTGCTGTTGTTCTCTGCTGATCAATTGTTGTTTGTTCAATATCAAACCATTCAGTTCTGACAGTTTCCGATGCGACATATTTACATCCAGCTGCAGTTGTTCTACCCCGGAAACCATGGTCACCCGTTCAACTTTAAGGTTTTCTAACTCTTCTTGCAAAGCCTCCAATTGAGTTTCGTTGGTTTCAATTTGCTTTTCTAGGGATTTGAGTTCTTTTTGGCGCAACAAAAACCCTTCTGCTTGTTCGCCACGGTTGATATGGACCCAATTTTGTCCAAACCATTCACCGGCCTGTGTCACCACCGACTCGCCTGCAGATAATTTGCTCACCAAGGCTTTTGCAGATTCGGCATCTGCACAAACCTTAACTTGATTAAACCATTCAATCACCGCATCCGGCCCTTTGACACATTCCGCTAAAGTCCCAGCTTTGGCTTTGATTCCGCCTTGATTTGAATGCACAGTGGTCATGCTTCCAAATTCCCAACCAGCGGTGGCATCGTATATGTCTTGGTTATTTGTGACCCATGCTTGTAATCTATGTTGTAAAACCGACTCAACCACCGACTCCCAACCTGTATCCACTTCAATTAAATCTGCCAATCTTTGGTCACTTAATTGATGATTTTGCTCAATCCACAGCTTTAAATCTGAGTTATCTTGAGCCTGTGCCGCCTGTTGTAAGGTCAACAATGAGCCCCTGCGCCCTTTGGCTTGATGTAACTGTTGTTGAATTTCATCGATTTGATTGCGTAATTGTTGGCTTCGTTCTGCACTCATTGCAACCCGGTCTTTTTGCTCTAACAGCGAAGCTTCAAAGGTATCGTGCTTGGCTTGTTGAACTTCCACTTGATCGGCTAATTGCTGCAAGTCATCATTCAGTTTTTGGACCAATTCGTTGTTGTCACTGGGTTCAACGGATTTCAGTCGCTCTGATTGGCGCATGATATGCGTTTCCAAAGAAGTGATCCGAGTTTTTTCTACATCTACGGTGCGATTATGCTCAGCGATTTTCTGATTGTTTTCATCCCATGAACTGCGCCAGGCATCTTGCTGTTCTTCGTTGTTTTGATTAAGCTCCTGGGCTTGATCTAACTGTAAAGACAATTCTTCTTCTTTTGGTTTTGCTGTAGCGAACAGTTTTTCTTGTACCTGAAGTTCGTCTTGATCCTTTTGTAACTGAGTTAATGCATTGTTGTGATTTGTTTCAGTGTTAGCCAGGTCTTTTTGATGTCGTTCTGACAGCGACTTTGAGTGCGCGATGGCTTGTTCAATTTTGCCAATTTCAGCATTGATTTGGTACAACTGCTCTTGCAGCTTATTATTTTCATCGTTTAAAGTTTGATGAACCTGTCGATGCTGTTCTATGGTCTTCTCACCGTCAGTTTGACCTGATTTGGCTTTTTCTACCGCCGTTTTTAATTGTGAGACCTCTTGTAATCCGAGTTCTGCTTGGCTGTTCCACTGTTGCCACCGCAAGGCCAAAACCTCAGACTTGATTAATTTGAACTGGTCTTTTAATTGGGTATATTTTTCTGCGTTTTTCGCTTGTCTTTGTAGGTGTTGGATGTGTTTGCCCACTTCTGTTCGCAAATCATCCAACCGCTCTAAATTTTCTTTGGTTCGCTTAATTCGTCTTTCTGTTTCGCGTCTTCTTTCACGGTATTTAGAAACACCGGCCGCCTCTTCAATGTATCCTCTTAAATCTTCTGGTTTAGACTCAACAATGTTAGAAATCATGCCCTGTTCAATAATGGAATAACTTCTGGGTCCCAAACCGGTTCCCAAGAACAGATCAACAATATCTTTTTTGCGGCACTTAGAGCCATTCAAGAAATAGAATGATTGTGAATCTCGATTAACTTGTCTCTTGACCGAAATTTCATTGTAATTCGCGTATTCGCCTTTGATTTGCCCATCAGAATTATCAAAAATTAATTCAACAGTGGCTAAACTGACTGGTTTTCGAGTGGATGAACCTGAAAAAATCACATCAGTCATGGATGATCCACGCAACATTTTGGCAGAAGTCTCTCCCATCACCCATCTTACGGCATCAATGATGTTCGATTTTCCACAGCCATTTGGTCCGACTACGCCAATTAAATTACTGGGCATCAGAACTTCAGTTGGATCTACAAATGATTTAAATCCTGCAATTTTTATCTTCGATAGTTTCATCTAATGTGTATTTTGCTTGAAATATATTCCTTTTTTGGGTATCGTTCCGCCCTTGATCGAAATCGAGTTAATATAACAGAGAATAACATGTCTACGCACCCTACAAAAGACCTAGAAACATTTGTTAATCCCAATCAAGAAAGGGATTATACCATCATTATTGACATACCTGAATTCACATGTTTGTGTCCCAAAACAGGACAACCTGATTTTGCCACCATCAAATTAGAATACCAGCCTGATGAACTGTGTGTTGAATTAAAAGCGTTGAAATTATATATGTGGACTTTCCGTGAACGTGGCGCATTTCATGAAGCAGTAACCAATGAAATTTTAGACGATTTAATTGCTGCCACCGATCCTAAATGGATGAAAATAACCATGAAGTTTAATGTCCGCGGTGGGATATATACCGACGTGGTGATTGAACATAAGAAATAATTAATTCAAAATAATGTTCAAAATAAAGGCTCCAGTGAGGAGCCTTTTTTATATCCTGAGCTTACAACTGAGATTGTAAGTAGTTTTGTGCACCAAGCTTTTCTATCAAACTCAATTGAGTTTCTAACCAGTCCACATGTTCTTCTTCATCATCAAGAATTTTTTGCATCAAATCACGACTGACATAGTCACGAATACTTTCACAATATTCAATTCCATCCCTTAAATCTGGGATGGCCTCATGCTCCAAGGCCAAATCACATTGCAACATTTCTACCGGTGTCTCACCTATTTTTAGTTTACCCAGTTGCTGTAAGTTGGGCAGACCTTCCAAAAATAAAATTCGTTCCATCAAGGCATCCGCATGATTCATCTCTTCAATGGACTCTTCTTTGGC
>JBPOFV010000347.1:0-3236 GCA_051252335.1 Marinicella sp.
AGTAAGCGCTGTTTTATTTGCTCATTCAGCTTTGGCAGCAGTTAATATAAACACAGCTGATGCAGAAAAAATTGCCGAGGAATTAAAGGGAATTGGTCTTTCCAAAGCAACCGCAATTGTCACTTACAGAACAGAAAATGGTCCTTTTAAAACCATTGAACAATTAAGTGAAGTTAAAGGCATTGGACTAAAAACGGTAGAAAAGAATCGCAAAGAAATATTGTTAAAATAACATGGGTTAGTTGTTGTGGCCCAATGAATCTATACAGATTCTGTTGGGTCACTTGATTCATCCTCAGCAGAACTTTTCAAGTATTTAATCGTAACTTCTCTTGATTTTCTGTTTATCAACTGATTTTTAATTTGTTCTTCGGTCAGTAAATTTTCAGCTGAATCTGATAAATGCTCAAAAACATCTTTGTAACTGTTGGTTAAATTGTCAATTAAATCTGCTGTTTTAGCAAAATGCTGTTCCACATCCTGTTGGTAATTATGTAATTTTTCTTCAACCTCTTTAACAGATGCAGTCGATCCATTCCCTTTATTGGCAAAATACATAAACAGGCCACCTGCAACCACGCCAACAACACCAGCCATGACCATATTTAATACGTCATCCATCAACTATCCTCCTTCATTTGTTTACTCGTTACCAGCTCCTGAACCAACACCCAAGGAGCCACTGTTACGGCATTGAATTCACTGCGATCAGCCACCCATTTTTTGGCATGATCATCATGTGCCCTAATCAACTCATTGTTATCAAGCCAAGCTTGAATTTGTTGGGTATTATCAGCATGAATTTGCATCGCAACATCAACCAAGTTCAAACCCACATCAACTTTAATCATCAATCCTTTGGCAAAGAATTTCTGCAGCTCCTGAAAACTGATTACAGCCATTTCTTTTTCAATTTGAGCTCGAGTATCCTGTCCTTCATTGGCATCTTGAATGGACTCTTTTTGTGATTTATTTTCTTGTTGCATTTAAGTTCTTTAAAATTGTGGTGATTCTCGCCAAGGTTTTCGATTCACATAGGATTGCAACCTACTTATGGCTGCAAAACAAGCTTCATCGGGACTTTGACTGAATTTTTCAGTAAGTTTATCTACAGTCTGTTTAAGATCTTGTGCTTCTTCTGTTAAATCAACATCACAAAAATCTTCTACAACCCAAGATTGTACAGTTATGGCCTCATTAAAGTCAGATATTTCGGCCAAAACTGCCGCTTTTGTATCTAAATAGGCCCAAGGAATAGGCTCCAAGCTTGAATACATACTTTGTAAATCAGCATATATTTCCCAAGCTTTTTGGCCATTTCTACACGGGTTTTCAGGCAATGTTGAGAGCATCCAAGCATGATCATTAAAAGCTGATTTCACATCCCTCAACTGCGCTTGGTTCAATAACTCATAGGCTTTATGACAATCAAAAGCCACATCACCGACTTGATAAATGTGATATATGGACAATCTATAGAATGACTCACCATGTCCTAGCTCAGCGGCTTTTTCAAACCATTCTTTGGCATCTGGGTAAAGTTTTTCTTGGTATAACAATTTCCCAATTTCAAACATGCCATGAACATACCCCATTTCAGCTGACTTCAAAAACCACTCTTTGGCCTTTTCTAAATTTCTTTCAATGCCCATCTGTCCTTCAGCAAATGCTGAACCTATGAAAAATGCACTTTCCGCATGCCCTGATTCAACTTGTTTCAACAATCCAGGTGGGATAACCACATCATCAGCTGTAGCAATCACAGAAGAAAATACAAAAATGATGATTAAAATTATTTTATCCATTGCTCAAATTGTTGGCCTCGATGTTGGTAATTCTCAAACGCATCAAAACTTGGTGCCCCAGGAGATAATAAGACGTAATCGCCGGAAATTGCCTGTTGTTGTGCCATTTTGACCGCTGATTTTAAATTAGGTTGCCATATACATTGTGTTTTTATGCCATGATTCAAGATAATTTGATGAATTTTTTTTCCATTTGCACCACTACATATGATCATTTTGGGCGGCATATCAGTAATTGCTTCGACCCACCAATCCCAATCTACTCCCCGATCAAAACCGCCAACCAATAAGATTGTTTGATGATAGGCTATAGTGCTCAGAGCCGCCAGGGTTGCATGGGGTGTAGATGAAATGCTGTCATCAATATAAACAACCCCAGCCTGCACTTTTACTTCCTGTAGTCGATGAGGCAATGCTTTAAAAGACTTCAGTGTATTGATGGCTATTTTAATATCTAAGTTTAGCAGGTTGATAACTGTACAAATTGCCGCTGCATTATTTATGTTATGTACACCTTTAAGTTGCCATCCATACTGCGAGATCAATGCTTTGTCCTGGTACATCAATACGTGCTTCATTTCATAAAATCCTTGTTGGTCAAGAAAAAATTTGACCGGAGCTTGTATTGAATTTTGTTGAAGTTGTGTTGCGGTGTTTTTATCTTGTTTATTCAATATGACGTGATCACTGTGTTGGAGTAATCGCCATTTATCATGATAATATTGCTGTTCAGTCAAATGCCAATTCAAATGTTCTGGGTATAAATTAAGCAAAACTGACACCTCTGCTTGAATTGAGCCATCATAGGCTTGATAACTAGAAGTTTCTAAGATGACATAGTCATAAGTGTCCAAGCATAGAATCAGAGGTATTCCAAAATTACCTGCCAACACCACGTTAAATTCCATGTTTTCTAATATCGCAGTCAGCATGGCACAACTGGTACTTTTACCTTTGGTACCAGTTATGGCAATGACACATCCTGACTTTTCATTGCTGAACCACAAGGCAGTACTGCTTGTAAATTCACAGGATGCTTCTTTCACAGCATCTTGATAAGGTGAAATACCAGGCGATTTAATAACCACATCAAACTGACTCAACAGAGCCGCATCAACCTCATCGGTAATAAAACCAATGCCGGGTCTATCAGGCTCAGTTAATTCATGGCTTGGACATAAAATGGTAAAGTTCAGTTCCGGACATCGCAATTGTAAATAATCAGAAGTCGCTTGGCCTTCAACGCCAAATCCCCAAATCGCAACTTTTGCATGACTTAATTGTTCAAGCAACATCTTTAATAACCTGTTGAAATTTTCTGATACAAGGAATCAGGTGTTTGTGACTTGCTTGCATGATTTCTTCATCTGAGGGGCTGTTCATGACAGCTACTGATTGTTGCCACTGAAGTATCTGCGGATGATTTTGCCA
>JBPOFV010000348.1:0-3235 GCA_051252335.1 Marinicella sp.
CGAGTGATGGCTTGGATTTGGGCCACAGCTTTGGCGAGATCAGCTTGTACCATGGCCAAGTCTTGGCGTTTGGTCTTGTCTTTCAACAAGGCTTCGGCTTCTTCTTTGGCTTTGATCGCTGCCGCTTCGTCAATGTCATCGGCACGTAAAGCGGTGTCGGCCAATACTGAAACCATGTAAGGCTGTACTTCTAAAATACCACCTGACACATAAAAGTCTTCTTCTGAGCCATCTGCTAATAACACCCGAACCTGACCTGGCTTCAATTGTGTGATTAAAGGCGCATGTCTTGGGGCAATACCCAATTCACCGGCCACTCCACTGGCGATGACCATGGTCACTTCACCTGAGTAGATGGAACTTTCTGCACTGACAATATCACACTGTATGGTTGACATAATTATTTACCTCAAGCTGCTTCTTTTTCTGCCATTTTCTTGGCTTTTTCCAATACTTCATCAATGGTACCAGCCATGTAGAAAGCTTGTTCTGGAACATGATCATACTCACCTTCAATGATGCCTTTAAAACCACGAATGGTTTCGGCCAATGAAACGTAAGTACCAGGCGTGCCGGTAAATACTTCAGCCACAAAGAATGGTTGTGAGAAGAATTTCTCAACTTTACGAGCACGATAGACCACTTGACGATCTTCTTCAGATAATTCGTCCATACCCAAAATCGCGATGATGTCTTTCAACTCTTTGTAACGTTGTAATGTACCTTGTACTGCACGAGCGGTGTTGTAATGCTCTTCACCAACCATCAAAGGATCTAATTGGCGAGATGTTGAATCCAATGGATCAACCGCTGGATAAATACCTAACTCAGCAATTGAACGTGACAATACAACGGTTGCGTCCAAATGTGCGAATGTAGTTGCTGGTGATGGATCGGTCAAATCATCCGCAGGTACGTATACCGCTTGGATCGATGTAATAGAACCTTTCTTAGTGGAGGTAATACGCTCTTGCAATTTACCCATTTCTTCAGCCAATGTAGGCTGGTAACCAACCGCTGAAGGCATACGACCTAACAGTGCTGATACCTCAGTACCGGCCAATGTATAACGGTAAATGTTATCAATGAATAATAAAACGTCACGACCTTCATCACGGAAATATTCTGCAATGGTTAAACCAGTCAATGCAACTCGAAGTCTGTTACCAGGAGGCTCATTCATCTGACCGTATACCATGGCCACTTTAGAGTCTTCAAAGTTCTCAACGTTTACCACGCCTGCTTCTTGCATTTCGAAGTAGAAGTCATTACCTTCACGAGTTCGCTCGCCCACACCGGCAAATACAGATAAACCTGAGTGTTTAGTCGCAATGTTGTTAATCAATTCCATCATGTTAACGGTCTTACCAACACCGGCACCACCGAATAAACCGATTTTACCACCCTTAGCAAATGGACAAACCAAGTCGATAACTTTAATACCAGTCTCTAACACTTCATCTGAAGCGGCTTGTTGGTCATAGGCAGGTGCTTCACGGTGAATTTCCCAATGCTCTTCGGCACCAACAGCACCACACATATCAATGGGCTCACCCAATACATTCATGATGCGGCCTAATGTTTTGTTACCCACGGGTACAGAGATGGCTGCGCCTGTATTGGTCACATCTAAGCCACGTTTCAATCCGTCTGTTGAACCCAATGCAATGGTTCTCACCACACCGTCACCCAACTGTTGTTGAACTTCTAAAGTGGTTTTAGTAGCGGCTATTTTTAATGCGTCATACAGTTTTGGCACTGCATCGCGAGGAAACTCAACGTCTACTACGGCACCAATGATTTGTACTATGTTTCCTGAACTCATATCTGATTGCTCCTATACTGCGGCTGCGCCGCCGACAATTTCTGAAATTTCTTGGGTAATGGCTGCTTGTCTTGCTTTGTTGTATATCAACTGCAAGTCTTTGATCAGATCTGATGCATTATCAGAAGCTGATTTCATTGCCACCATTCTGGCCGCGTGTTCGGAGGCCAAATTTTCTAAAACACCTTGGTAAACCAAAGATTCAATGTAACGGTTCATCAATTGATCCAATACATCTTTGGCTTCTGGCTCATACAGGTAATCCCAGTTGTCTGAGATTTCCTCTTCTTCTGTAGCAGGTAATGGCAACAGTTGATCAACCATAGGTTTCTGGGTCATGGTATTTATGAAGTCATTGAAGACCAAATAAACATGACTCAATTCACCATTTGCATAAGCGTCCAACATCACTTTAACCACACCAATTAATTTGGCCAACTCAGGTGTATCACCTAAAGCTGAAATGTTGGCTTTCAAATTCACCTTGGTGTTTTTGAAGGTGCTTGCTGCTTTGTTTCCGATGGTTACCACATCAATGCCTGCCCCTTTGGCTTCCCATTCACGCATGTGTATCACTGCGTTTTTGAATAAGCCTGAGTTCAAACCACCACATAAACCACGATCGGTTGAAATGATGATATAACCCACACGATCAGCGTCTTGATCATACATGAATGGGTGTTTGTACTCTGGAGTTGCTTTGGCCAAGTGACCAATCATCTGCTTAATTTTGCGCGTGTAAGGTCTAGAGGCATTCATTTGATCTTGCGCCTTTTTGATCTTACTTGCTGAAACCATTTCCAAAGCGGTGGTCACCTTACGGGTGGACTTAACACTTTTTATCTTGGTTACAATTTCACTGCCGACTGCCATAGTTCTTACCTGTTATTTGTTATTAACACTAAATGCTAACAACTGTTTACCAGCTGCCTGTTTTTTTGAAATCTTCAACACCAGCTTGTAGCTTGCCTTCAATTTCTTCATTAAAATCACCAGACTGATTCAATTCATTCATAAAATCAGATTGGGTGCTGTTCATGTGATCAATCAAGGCTGTTTCAAAATCACCAATCTTGTTCATCTCAACATCATCCATGTAACCACGATCAATGGCATACAAAGACAAGGCCATTTCAGCCACACTCATCGGTGCATATTGTTTTTGTTTCATCAATTCAGTCACGCGTTGACCACGCTCTAACTGTGCTCTGGTTGCTTCATCCAAATCTGATGCAAACTGAGCAAAGGCTGCCAATTCACGGTATTGAGCCAGTGCCAAACGAACACCACCACCTAATTTTTTAACCGCTTTGGTTTGAGCAGCACCACCCACACGAGACACCGACAAACCAGCAGCCCAACAAAATGAAGCAAGTACAGAAAAATAACACAAGAGAAAAAAGAAATGAG
>JBPOFV010000349.1:0-3233 GCA_051252335.1 Marinicella sp.
GCTTCATCCATGACGCCATCAATTTTGAATTTAGCATCGATCAATGGTATTTGTTTTGGTGCAATATTGGCCTCATTGTGTTGTGCCATTGCGCTGAAAGAAAATATGAAAATCCCCAATATTTTAAGCATAATTATCTGTGAAGTGCGTCCTAACTAAATTGAATTGTAATTGATAGCTATTAACGCCAACAATCCGCCAAAGGTAACGGATTAATTTAATTATTTTTTATAATGTAAGTTTGATTTTTTGATTGAAGTTTATTCTGGGCAATTATCGCTGCAGTATAGTTCATGTAATAAATGGATGATTTGCACGGCTTTGCTGTCTGTCAAAGAATAATAGATGGTTTGGGCATCACGTCGAATTTTAACCAAATCTGACTTTCTTAGCTGGGCCAAATGTTGAGACAATGCAGATTGGCTCAGTTGGGGTAGGGTGTCGTTGAGTTGAGATACTGACATTTCCCTGTCATGTAATAGGCATAAGATCAATAGTCTTTTTTGATTTGAGATCAGTTTCAGTAGTGCTGAAGCTGAACCCGAATGGGTCATCATTTCATCAATAGATAATTGCATCTTTCCTTGCTGATTTTCAAAGCCAAGTATTTTGCACTAAAAGCGGTTAATTAACAACCACTTAAATATTAGAAAATACTTATATACAAGGTGGTTGATTTGTTTATAATAGCACCCATGCAAAAACTGACCACTCAATTCGTAACAAAACACCCCAAACTGATCTTCTTGATGCTGTTATTTTTGACTCTGATTACAGCAGCCCTGATCCCCTTGATTCAGATTGATACCGACCCGGAAAACATGTTATCTGAAGATCAAATTGAAAGGCAGTTTCATAACCAAACTAAAGCAAAATTTAATTTACATGATTTGATTGTCATTGGTGCCGTTAATCACAGTGATCAAGGAATCTACAACCCCAATTCCCTAGCCGCATTACAGCAAATAACGACCCAGATAAATAATATTGAAGGCGTCATTGATTACGATCTAATGGCTCTTTCGACCGTTGATAACATCAGCCAAGAATCAGGTGGAGGTATCCGTTTTGAGTGGCTGATGAAACAGGCCCCTGAAACGATGCCTGAGGTCATTAAATTAGCAGAAAATGTGGCCAAGTTACCAATGCTCTATAACACTTTGGTATCAGAAGATCATCAAGCCGCCAGTATTTATGTTCCAATTGCTGATAAAAATGAAAGCCATCGAATAGCTACAGAGATTTCAAATATTATTGTCGGTGTGAATTCGGATGATGATTATCACATCACGGGATTACCTGTTGCTGAAGATACATTCGGCTATCAAATGTTCATTCAAATGGGCATCTCAGCACCCATAGCAGGTCTGATGATATTTGTCATGTTGTGGTATTTTTTCAGAAATTTAAAATTCATTGCTGCTCCGATGATTGTCGCCATGGTGACCGTAATTGTGGTGATGGGTACCATGATAGGTATGGGGTTTACCGTACATATCATGAGTTCCATGATTGCCATATTTTTGATGCCCATAGCGGTTGTTGATTCTGTACACATCATGTCAGATTTTGTTGAACGGTATCATGATGATGAAGATCGAGCCGGAGTGATCAAACAGGTTGTCAGTGATTTATTTAAACCCATGCTATATACCAGTATCACTTCTGCCACTGGCTTTTTCTCCTTGATGCTCACACCTATACCACCGGTTCAAATTTTTGGTGCATTTGTCGGTTCTGGCATATTGTTGGCTTTCATCCTAACCATTGTTTTCATTCCAGCCTACCTGACCGTATTGAAGCCAACGGCATTGGATAGTTTGAAACAATTACATCACAGTGAATCATTACTATCCACATGGATTAAAAGAATTGGCAATTTAGGCTTAACAAAAAGCCACTTCATTGTCATGTTTTTCGTCACGACTTTGGCGGTTAGTATTTGGGGCATCTTTAAAATTCAAATCAATGACAATCCAGTGCGTTGGTTTAAAGCCGATCATCCAATCAGAGTGGCTGACAAGGTTTTGAATGAACATTTTGCTGGAACCTACGACGCCTATTTGGTACTGGATGCCGATGTGGCAAGCATCAGGCAACAATTTGAAAATCAATTGCAACCAGTTCCTCAATGGCAATCTGCTTTTGAAAGCATTAAGCAAAACACAACAAATTTCCAACAGCAGCTGGATGAGTTGTTATTTTGGGCCGAAGATCAACAATTTGAAGCAAACGATGAGGAAGATCTAGATGCACTGATTGTTAACATTGAAAACACCAAACAACAACTCAATGTCTTTAAAAGCCCTGATAAATTGGCTTATATAGAAAAATTGCAAATGGGATTGCAAGCCAGTGGCTTGGTTGGAAAGTCCAATTCATTGGTAGACTTGGTTAAGACTGTGAATCGAGAATTACAAGGTGGACAGGAGAACAAATATCAAATTCCGCTGACTCAAGATGCTGTGGCACAAACATTGTTACAATACCAATCGTCTCATCGGCCGCAAGATTTATGGCACTTTGTCACCCAAGATTACATCAGTTCGCTGATTTGGGTGCAGTTAACCAGTGGTGATAATCAAGACATGAGTCGAGTTGTAGATTACATGCAAAGTTTTATCGATGAAAACCCACCACCACAAAATATCAGCATCAATTGGGCAGGCAAAGCGTATTTGAATAAGGTTTGGCAAGAAGAAATGGTGGCAGGGATGGGAAGCAGTTTAATCAGTGCCTTTGTGGTGGTGTTCGTGATGATGGTCATCTTGTTCAGAAGCCTGTTATTCGGTCTATTGGCCATGTTGCCTCTGACTTTAACCATTTCATTTATCTACGGTTTAATCGGCTGGTTGGGTAAAGACTATGACATGCCGATAGCGGTACTGTCGGCATTGACCTTAGGATTGTCGGTTGATTTTGCCATTCATTTTCTACAACGAACCAGGGACATCTATACTGACACCAGAGATATCAATGCCACCATGCAACAGATGTTTGCAGAACCCGCTGCAGCCATCAGTAAAAATGCCCTGGTGATTGCCATTGGTTTTACTCCTTTGTTGTTGGCTCCATTGGTTCCCTACATAACTGTTGGGTTCTTTTTAGCCACCATCATGGCTGTTTCAGCCTTGGTGACTTTGGTGATGTTACCCGCCATGTTGAACTTATTGAAAACTTGGGCATTCAGGAATTAACCATGTTTAAAATTTTATTAATGTTGTTTATTACAG
>JBPOFV010000350.1:0-3229 GCA_051252335.1 Marinicella sp.
TTTTATTTTACCCTGTTGCTGTAAGTTGGGCAGACCTTCCAAAAATAAAATTCGTTACATCAAGGCATCCTCATGATTCATCTCTTCAATGGACTCTTCTTTGGATTTGCTAGCCAACTTGTTAAAACCCATGTCTTCGAGGATTTTATAGTGCATGAAATATTGATTGATGGCTGTCAGTTCGTTGTACAAAACTTTATTCAGCCATTGGATTGATTTAGGATCACCTTTCATAATTACGGGGTCAATTTAAGTTATCAGTGATTATAAATGATTGGGTCTGAATTGCCCAACAGAATTGAATTTATTCAGGCTGGGGCTTGATCTTGAGACCTGATTTGCCACTGCGGGCTTGGTTTTAAAATGTTGAGAAAGTCAGGTGTTTTCTTGGCGTGAGCAGCTTGCAATACTTCAATGGCAGATTCAGCACAGGTGCCACAACCAGTCGCACATCCAGTGATGTTTTGGATGTCTTGTAAATCAGCAGCGCCAGATTTAGCTGCTTTTTGGATGTCTTTTTCAGTCACACCGTGACAAATACAAACGTACATAATGATTCGTTGTTAGTTCGAGCTTAAATAATAACGCTAATGAGAATGATTGTCAATACCTGTTTGTCATATGCTTTGAATTATGTCTTGAGCAGAACTAATTAGCGCTTGGTTTCGTTTTCTATACGCTTGCACATCCAATATTTGAACCACACTTTTTGCTTGTTCAACAGCCAATTGATGATTTCCAAGTCGAAGATTTAATTGTGCTCGACGTAAATTGGCTACCGCTGCATTTTTGGATTGTTCTCCATAAATCTCGACCATTTTTTGATAGGCGGATGGGATGATGGCGCTTGCTTCTTCAATTTGGTCTAACTCTAATAGCAATGGTGCATACATAATCTGAAATCTGGCATACAAGGCATGATCAAGACCAAATTCTTTTTCGACCTGATTCAAGGCTGAGTCAAAATACCTTTTTGCATTTTCATATTGCTTTAGACCTAAATATGATTGAGCCATTCTGACGTCGGTAGATGCCTCATAAATAACAATTCTAGGTTCTAGTTGGGGCCAAAGTTCTTGTGCTTTGTGATAATTTTCAATGGCTTTTAAATCTTCACCCAATACTTGATAAGCTGTACCCATATTGAGGTATGCAGCGGGTAATTGATGTCCTTTAATTTCCGTGCCTTTTAAATTAGCAGTGACTCTTTGGTTAATTTCAATCGCTTCATGTAAATCTCCCAATGCTGCCAGTGATACTGCCAATTGACCCAATTTATCAATGGTTTCTGGATGATCTTCACCAAAATTTTGACTGAAATATTCAACCAATTCTCGATCAATATTCGCCGCTTGTTTTAACTGTCCACTTTCATAATATGTATCAGCTTCAATGGATAATATATTAGGGTACAACAAAGGCTCACCAGAAACGTTCATAGCCCGTTGTTTGGCTATATTCAGTTGTTCAATTACTTGGTCAAACTGTTGCTTAGATAACAATAAATTGGCATTGGCTGCGTACAAAGCCGCAATTAATGAATTCGCTGCATCTAAATTTTCAATTCGATACTCATAGGACATTAAGGAATTAACTATTTCCTGGCTTTCATCCAACTCATTCAAGCGCCATAAACTGTTGGCCAGAGCGATGTTGGCACGAATAGATGATTCATTAAAATAGGTTGTTATTGGTGCTAATTGTAATGCTTGACGATAATATTGAATCGCTTCATCTAAGTTATCTTGCGCTTCTAAAACATTTCCCGCCTTGATATAAACTGCTGCCAATTCAACATCATCAAAAGTCAATTTTTGCATTAGTTTGATTTGCTCTTTAACCAAACGTCCAGCAGATTCCACTTCACCTAATTTGTACTGTATTTGGCTGAGCATTTCTAATGAAGTGGCTTTTACTGGCAGCTCATTTTTATCTTGTAAGATTTGTGCTGCTGCTTGTGCAGTCAGTTGGTTGACAGTTATGGGCTGTTGTTGATTTTTAATTGGATCAGCACGGTCAAATATGCTCAGTAAAAACTGGTTGGCCCAATTGGCTTTTTCAGCTTCTTGTTGGGCCAATCTGGCTTGATGCAGCGCAACCATGGCTACCGAGATGATTGACAACATGGCCAACGTTGATAAACCGACCGTCCATTTGTGCTTTAACGCTGATTTTTGCCATCGATACAACCAATTATTGGCAAAACTTGGCACCGCCGAACCTTCAAGAAACAACAACAAATCACTGCGCATCTCAGTGGTGTTTTTATAACGATTATCGACCTCAATTTGTAACCCTTTATCAATGATGCTGCCCAATTCCTTTGACAAGGCATGGTTGCATTTTTTGCTATCAATAAACAGGGCTGGCCGCTGATCATGCTTTTTATTGACCAGGTAATTGGCATGAGCAGTATCGATAGCCGTGTTGAGTTTTTCAGTGAACTCGGCTTGGGTTGCCATTGACTCCTTATTTCTGGGTGCTGTTCCGGTACAGAGTTCATACAACACCGCACTCAAGCCAAACACATCACTGGCTGTAGACAAAGCTTTACCTTGCGCTTGTTCAGGTGATGAATAACTGGGTGTGTATTGCGGCAAATATTCCATCGCTTGTTGATTTTTCATCGGCCTGGCAATCCCAAAATCTACCAGTTTTACCTGACCTGACTCATTAACCAGTATATTGGCTGGTTTGATGTCACCATGAATAAATAAATTTTGATGGGCATATTCAACCGCTTCAATGGCTTGCAAAACCAAGCCTATTCTTGCCTTGAGTCCCAGCTGATTATTGACCACATAGTCGCTGATGGGTAATCCTTGGACCCATTCCATCACAAAATAGGCAATCCCATCATCACTGGTTCCACCATCGAGCAAATGAGCAATATTCGGGTGTTCAAACTGTGCCAATATGCGCATTTCTTCAAGAAATCGTTGTTGGCTCATTTGCGAAAATTCACCAGACTTAATGATTTTGATAGCCACTTTTTTTTCAAATTGACCATCTGCACGTTCAGCCAAAAATACTTGTCCCATGCCACCGCTGGCCAAGGTATTTGTTACCTGCCAAGCACCAAATTTCCTGCCAATGATATCGTCTGGATTGGCTTGATCTTTAACCACATCTTCTCCCAATAAATCAGCCACCAAGAGGTCAATGGTGTTATCTAAGAAGTTAGGCACTTCACACGATTTCAACATCTTTTCCAACATGTTTTTGGCTG
>JBPOFV010000351.1:0-3224 GCA_051252335.1 Marinicella sp.
GTCCCAGCCCGGCCACTGACAGTTATATTTAACTGTTTGGTTTGATTGGAAATTGGATCATCCCGCCACAATAAACCACCATTTTCATACACAATGGCTTCTGGTCCAGCTGAAGCCCACAAGGCATCAAACTTATCATGATTGGTTACTTTTACTGGGTCTGCACCGGCCACATACTTGTATAAATTCAGTTGATAATCACGATCACTGATGAAATAAATGTCATCACCTACCCAGACTGGTTGGTTGTCTGTGGCAGCATGGGTGGTCAATTGTTGACTGCTGTTTTTATTTAAATCATAGACCCAAACATCTTGCGCCCTTCCTCCTCGATACCTTTTCCAAGTTCTGAATTCTCTGTCAATCGGGGTATATACAAACTGAGTTCCATCAGGCGATAACATCCCACCACCAGCTTCTGTGATTGCCAAAGGCTGTTCCATACCACCAGCCACTGGTACCCAATAGGGTTGGCCCATACGTATGCCCCATGGCAAACGATTGGCTCTGACTAAGATGTTTTTATCATCAGCAGACCAGTCTAGAATTCTATAATCAAAACCACCCCTCGGAGGCATGGGCCCTACATCGTTATACCAAGTTAGCTGTTGCAATTCGCTGCCATCAGCATTCATGACAAAAACTTGTCTGGAACCACTGTATTCTGCTGAAAATGCAATTTTCTGACCATCTCTAGAAAATTTTGGAAATGTTTCAAAGCCTTTATGTGAAGTCAATCGTTTAGATTCTCCTGATTCAATATCAGCAATATATATGTCACCAGCATAGACAAATGTGACTTGGTCTTTATGAATATCAGCAAATCGCAGCAACATCGTTGATGCTGAGTCTTGTTGATTTGCAGTTACTGCAAAAGTCATTATCATCAGAATCATTAGCCAACTTTTGGAATTAAATTTTATTTGCTGCTGAAAATGGTTTTGCATACTTTTGTCTCCGTTATCACGAAATGATTATTATTAATTTCTGGTATTGTAAATAGGCTTGGAATAAATTCATACAGCCACAACTGCTGAATATCAAATGAGTACCTAATCGGTTTTCATTATAAAGCGATGTTGCAGTTAATTTGTGGGTCAATAGTCATCATTCATATTATCATGAGCAACTGTGAATACAAATTCATAATTCGCCCATTACATTGTCTGAACAACTTTCTGTAATTGTCATTTGCGATACATGTCACATATGATTAGAACTCATTATGTTTAAATTACACGGTGTTAAAGTGTGGTATCTTGGTATCAAAACTATGGTGATAATTATTATGAATCTAAATCGAACGGAATCCAAAATCAAAGATAAAAGAAAATCGATACATCAGAGCATGATTATTATCATGTTGCTAGCCTCATGGTTAGTTTCAGCATCGGATCTATCCTATACAGGCACACCCTTATCTTTAAGCTATTCTGGTCCTATGTTAATAGACAATTCTCAAATGAAATATTCAGCCATTGATAAACTGATATTTAGTACCCAAGACTATCTTGAAGAACAAGCACCACACTTATTACCCCTCAGAAAACAAATAGATACTTGGTCTGCTTTTAAGAACATTCACCCCAAAATCTTATCAACTGTTCTCAGCAATTACTTTGGAGAACAAATAATTGAATCTAACACTGAGAACAAACAAACAGTGCTGCAAATTGCTGCGGGCCTCAGTGAAAGTTTTGCAGAAAATAAAAATGATCCATTGGCTGCCAGTAAAGCAGTTGTTGCAATCAGTCACGCTTTTGGATTTGCGTTAAATTTACCATCTGATTTTACTGTTGCCTTGGATCCAGTTCACTCCTCAATAGGTTCTGGTCCACCTATATTCTCATACTTTCAACCACCATGGACACGCGGTGAGTCATGGGGTGGCGGTGGCGGACATTCCAACACCGGTGGATCTGGCCCACGTAATTCACTAGATTTTTGGAAAACGTTTGTCAGTTGGGGTGGCAACACTGATGATTTTTGGGTCAGTGCCTCTCAAGGTGGTATAGCGAGAGTTTGGTCATCTTGTTCTGTCTCTGTTATTCATCCAAATGGGTGGACCACTTCATATTATCACCTTGATAATGTTCAAGTATCTGACATGCAAGATGTTACAGATAATCACAGGCTGTCAAATTATGCTGACAATATTGATCAAGCACTATGCGATGGTGGTGGTTCTTCTGGTCCACATGTTCATTTTTCAATCAGCTATGACGGTAATGCAGTTGTCATTGATGAAGCCAATGTAGATTTCAGTAGTTGGAAATACCATGATGGCGATGAAAATTATGACAGTGATTGCAGTCGCTCTTACTACACAATTATTTCTGGTGATGACACTGGAGATATTGTCTGCCCTTTTTACACCAATTTAATCAATGACACTGAAGCTGTTGTTGATTTAATTTTCATGAATGGGTTTAATTAATATTTTTTTGTAGCCCCATTTATATAAACATCCCATCAAACCTATATTTGATAACAATCTGAATATCATTTTCATGACAATTTATACCTGAATTGTATTGAGTTTTGGCTGATTACTTGTTTTTTGCAATTATTTATTGACCGATCGGTCAGTCAGCAATATAATCCGACCCATGAAACAAACAAAAAAAGACCTGATTTTAAAAGAAGCACTGACTTTATTTGCGACTCATGGATTTGCACATGTATCCATATCTATGCTTGCGAAAAAAGCGGGTGTGACAAAAAGTTTAATTTTTCACCATTTTGAAAATAAAGAAAAATTGTGGGAAACCGTCAAAGAGAGCTTTTTTGAAAAATATGCAACACATCAAATGAATTTATTTGAATCAGAAAAAGATCCCATTGAATTAATTCGAAAATCAATGCGATATTATTTTGAGTTTGTAAACAACAACCCTTTGGTACCAAGGTTTTTCGCCTATGCACATTTAGAAAATGATGAAAACTGTGGAAAATTAGATCAACCTCTTATCCAAAAAGGCAGTCAGCTTATACAACAAGCACAAGATGATGGATTAATGAGAAAAGATTTTAATCCCGTAATTTTAGTCATGAATTTCATCACCGTCATAAACCAATACGTGGTTGCTAAATGTCATTTCAAACATTGGGATGAAGACATTTACCTTAAACCAGAATCATTCATTAATGATTTTATCAACCTCACAATTCAAGGGATAAAAGCATGAAAAAAAATACAAAAGCCCTGCTCTTTATAAGCTCAT
>JBPOFV010000352.1:0-3199 GCA_051252335.1 Marinicella sp.
GTTCCAAGTTACAGGTTAAGTCCTGGTTACCTTGATTCAAGTCATGCAACATTTTTTTTCTGACTTCAAATAAATTATTCAAGCGCCGTTCTAGAACCTGATTGATCAACTGTTGTTTGTTGCCAAAATGATAATTGATGGCTGCTAAATTGGTGTGCGCTTGCAAGCTGATTTTTCTGATTGATAGTTCAGCAAACCCATGGTCAGCAATTAATCTTTCCGTGCTATTAAGTATTCTTTCCTTGGTTGAGAGCGTTGTCATATTGCATGTGGAATATTTATGGTGCTGGCATTGTAATTGATGTGCATTCTCTTATCAATTCAAACGCTCGTTTTAATAACAATCCAATTAATTTACATACTTGTGACACAACACGCAAAAAACATGACATGAATTATCGAGAATGAACAGTATGTCCGAGTCAGTTGCTAATGACTGTTTTCTTAGCATGTGATCAATAATTAGACTGTTATCGAGATCATCAATGAAGTTAACAAGCATTGGTGAAAATGCTTATTTAATAAGGATTTGCGGTTTATTCTGATAGGTAAAGTTGTTACAATGCGCAGGTTTTTTTATGGTAGATGATGAATATACCAATCTGGTTAATTAGTTCTGTCATCTATAAAGTTAATTAATTTTTTTAATTTAAGGCGTAAATTACAGATTTTAAAAGAAAAATCTTGATATTATGTGTTAATTGGAGTAAAAAATGTCTAAGCAAAGAACTTTGTCAATAATTAAGCCTGATGCAGTAGCTAAAAATGTTATCGGACAGATTTATCACAGATTTGAAAATGCCGGTTTGAAAGTAGTTGCCGCAAAGATGAAACAATTGAGCCAAGCAGAGGCTGAAGGCTTTTATGCTGTGCACAGTGAAAGACCCTTTTTTGGGGATTTGGTTTCATTCATGACTTCAGGTCCTGTGATGATTCAAGTTCTTGAAGGTGAAGATGCGATCAAGAAGAACCGTGACATCATGGGCGCAACTAACCCGAAAGAAGCAGCACCAGGTACTATCCGAGCTGATTTTGCAGAAAGTATTGATGCCAATGCTGTTCATGGTTCTGATGCTGAAGAAACTGCAGCATTTGAAATTGCTTACTTTTTTTCATCAATTGAAATAAATTAAATTGAAAAATGAACCCATAAATTTATTGAACTATGACCGTGAGGGATTAGAAAGCTTGTTTCTCGAGATGGGGGAACAGCGATTTCGTGCGTCCCAAGCAATGAAATGGATTTATGGGGAGCAACAATTGGACTTTGATGCCTTCAGCAATTTCAGTAAGCCACTCAGACAAAGATTGAATGATGACTGTATTGCTGAAGTGCCAGAATTGCTCAGCGAGCAAGTTTCAAAAGATGGCACCATCAAATGGTTGTTGAAAGTTGATGCGGTGAATGCTGTTGAAACTGTCTATATTCCAGAAAAGAACCGCGGCACCTTGTGTGTTTCTTCCCAAGTAGGTTGTACCCTTAATTGTACATTTTGTGCAACCGGTGCGCAGGGATTCAATCGACATTTAACCACAGCAGAAATAATTGCCCAAGTGTGGATTGCGGCGAATCAACTTGGACATACTTTAGCCAAACGTAAAATCACAAACATTGTGATGATGGGTATGGGTGAGCCGTTGGCGAATTACAAAAATGTTTTACCTGCCTTGAATATCATGCGCGATGATTTTGGTTTTGGATTTGCCAATCGACGAGTGACTGTCAGTACAGCTGGATTGGTGCCTTATATAGACCGCCTCAATCAGGATGCCGATGTCTCATTGGCCATTTCATTGCATGCACCACATGATGAGTTACGCAATCAATTGGTACCATTGAATAAAAAATACAACATCAAAACATTGCTGGATTCATGTAAGAATTTTGTCAAAGACAAAAGAAAATCAAGAATCACCATCGAATACACTTTAATTGATGGAATGAATGATAAACCTGAGCATGCCCACGCACTTAGCAAACTCTTAAGTCAAATACCCAGTAAAATTAATTTAATACCATTTAATCCATTTCCTGGTTCTGGTTTTAAACAATCCAAACCAGCTGCGATTGAAATGTTTAAACAAATTTGTATGAAACATGGGCTCATTACTACAGTGAGAAAAACACGTGGTGATGATATTGACGCAGCTTGTGGTCAGTTAGCTGGTGAATTTATGGACCGCACCAGAAGATCAGCACAAATTAAAAAGTTACAATTAGAGGTGGTGGCATGAAAGGCAAAAATCTTGTGGTATTAGTCATGCTGACTTTATTATCAGCCTGTGTGCAAACATCAGGTGGTGGGAATTCAAAAAAATACCAAGACAATGATTCACAAGCCGAGCCTGAGAATAGTCCAGCCATGCTGAATGTGAAAATGGGTGTGGCTTATTTTGAACGAAATGATTTGGACACCGCATTAGAAAAATTTAAACGGGCATTGGCACATAATCCTAAATTAGCCATTGCACATTCTGCCATAGCAACAGTATATAGCAGCATGAATGCCGAAGTTGATGCAAAACGACATTATAAACTTTCGGTTAAATATGCACCCAATGACCCAGTTATCTTAAACAATTATGGTACATTCTTATGCCGAACTGGCGAATACCTAGACGCCGTTAAGTATTACCAAAAAACATTAGCCAATCCCTTTTATAAAACACCAGAAACAGTCCATGAAAATATTGGTGTGTGTTTAATGAAAGCAGATGAATATGCAGAAGCTGAAAAACACTTCAGACGCGCATTGGCCAACAATCCCAATTTAACCGTATCGTTATATAACATGGTGATTGTGACAGCAGGAAAAGGTGAGAGTATGAAAGCACGCGCTTTCATTCAGAGACTTGAAGGGTTAACCACTTTAGATGAGAAAGTGTTGAAAGTAGCCTATGAAGTTGAGAAAAAGATGGGGAATGAACGAGCAGCCAATCAGTATTTGGCGCAAATAAGAAAATTAAATAAATCATAACAAACACCGCAATGAACAAAGAAACACAAAACAGTGGAACCATTAATCTTGATGCATTAAAAGATTATAGGAAAAAACAAAACATTTCGATTGAAACAGCTGCTGACGGTATGAAAGTCAGTAAAGATTATATTCGATACATCGAGGCTGGACATTTTGAAAAATTAGGTGCACCAACTTTTTTACGTGGTCACATCACCAATTATTGTAAAGTCTTGGGA
>JBPOFV010000353.1:0-3192 GCA_051252335.1 Marinicella sp.
GCTCTGCCCAATCAGCACCTTGGTCGGTAAATGGTGTTAACAAGGAAATGTGAAGCAAATCTGTGTCCGGATCAAAGATATAGAATCGATCGGCATTGGCAGATACGTCTTGTGGTGTACCAAAATCACCCAAGACGAAACAGCTGCCATCGCATTCGCTTTCCGCTTCGCCTGCGAAAAATCCATCGGTAGTAAATCTTTGAATGCGCGAATTTCCAACATCGGCAACATACAGAGTACCACGTGGATCCACATCAATGCCTGCTGCAGTGCGGAATTGGCCGGGTCGGCAACCAAAGTTACCATTATTGGTAAAATCATAACCACAAAAATCACGTTCTTCTTGAGTAATGATTGGGTCAACACCACAGGTGTCATCAGTACAAGAATATCCTACGCTGCGTTTGTTGAAGGTATCGCAGACAGCCTCATCACCTGGTGCTAAATCAGTATCACAACGCCCCAGCCAGCCGACAAAAGAGCCCATCTGTGCGAAGCCATTGTCGTCGATCCATGAGGGTGAATATTTGTAAATTCGGTTGTTGCGTGATGCATATAAATTTCCCTCACCATCAAGCGCCAATGCACCCGCAGCAACTGCAGTGTCGGCAATATTGGTCACATCATCACTCACCACACCAACGACCAGTGGTAGATCGTCAGACTCCTCTAGCACGTATATGCGGCCGTTTTCCTGCATCACATATAGCAGGTTATTGGCATCAACAACAGCACTGAGGGCATTGGGGATCTCACAGGTATTATGTGGTAGATTAGTTGTACAATTCTGAGGCGATCCATCAGGAGCACGCTCACTGAGGTTTCTCAAATTAAAATCGCTGATTTCATTAAGATCAAGGTCGTAGATGGTCACACCGGAGCGATCCATCCCACCTTGGTCGCGTGTTCCAACAATTCGATCGTTAAACTCGTCGACCAGAAGATCAACGAAATCATCATCATTTGTCATTGTTGAAAATTCAACTTCACCCGATGCTCCAAAGCGGACAACTCGTTGCTCCAAACTATAAACATCTGGATCGCCCCCTTGACAATTGACCAGCCCATTGTCGACCATATAACTGCGACCATTATCATCCACGTCGAACTTTACAGCTGCCAAAGGGAATGGTAGGTCAAAGTTACGACTGGTACCTTCTCCATTTTGGCATGTGTCACGAATGGTTTGATCATCCGCTTCTCCAGGCGCTGCTTGCAATCTAAAATCTTCTACGAAGTACGGATACAATGGCGCCACGAAGAAACCGTATTCTGGATATTGTTCGACATAAAATCGCAATGGATCATTGTCTGGATCATTGCCTTGGAGACGTATGTTTTTGGGTTCGAAGGTCACGGCATCTTGTTGGTCAACTCCGGTTTGTGCAATCGGGTTCGGCTGGTTATTACTTTCCTTAATATTAACGATTTGTATCGCGTTGGTACTGTTACCTGAGGCGTCTGTGGCTGTCCATGTGATTTCGTGCAGACCTGTAGTCAACGGCAAAGTAGCATCATTGCTAATGACAGGGCTCAAATCAACAAAATCAAAGACCAACGGTTGACCCAGATCATCTACCTGAGCCGTACCCACTTCAACGATGTCAGGTGGTGGAATAATAGCTGGTGGGCGGATATCGACCACTTCAACCATCATCGTGGTGGTGGTTTCGTTGCGTTCTCCAACTAGATTAGGTCCAGTGTCTTTAGCCGTCCAAGTAATTTCAAAAGTATGATCAGTCGATGCAGTGCTGACAGGCCAAAATACACGTAAATTATCCTCTGGATAGCTGGCACTGAAAGTCGTATTCCTGCCACAGGCATCACTGACCTGAAACATCTGCTCTAGGATACGTATATAGTTGTTTGCCGATACTCCACCCGGTTCATCCGCTTCAATTTGAACATGAATGATGTCACCTACCATCGTTGCTTGAATCCGGCTGGCATCAAAGGGTTGAGGGTCAATTTCTGGTGGCACTTCGTCGTAGACCCTTATTAACTGGAACACATCTCGGGCATTGTCAATTCGCCAGCCAGAAAAGAACTCTGTGTCATTTGCGATTAAAATGGCTTCGCGAATCACGTTAATCAGAAGCCCCTTCCACGGCTGTGCTTTGGCAGCGGGAGGAATCCCCGGTATCAGTGGTGCAAATAAATCTAGGGCGGACATCCGTGCGTTTACACGCCAGCGCAATTGACGATCTCCAATCGGAATTTGCAGTTCGCGGCCTTCTACATATGGACATTCGTACCTTGGCCCCGTTCCGTCGAGCTGACTGAAGCGCACCGAACCATCGTCTCGGCAGTCTTCATAAATACGATCGGTGGCTTCGAAGGAACCTGTATCAGCCCAATAACCAAGATCCAGACTAGGCGCAATCTCGGGTGTTGGTTGATTATAAAGCAACACGACATCAACTTCAGAATTGTGGTGGAACACGATTGGTGAACCCAATTCGCCCCAGTTGGTGTTATAACCGGGACTGTATCCCAACACATTTTCGTATTCATAAGACATGTGTGATTGTTCGAATGATGCCTCGCAGACCCCGGGTGGGACTCGTATGGTCTTACTGGTAGGCGGTTCAATATAAGTGAGGCACCATTTCAAGCCCAGGTTTGTGGCGTAAGCAGTTCCTTGGGCAAGAATACCTGAACCTGGCACCAACGAGGCGCCAAAAGCAAAGTTGTGGGCGATACCTAGTGGTACCTGGCAGAGTGTAGCTATGTCGTTTCCGGTGCTCCCACGTATCTGTGAATTCGAAGCAAGCTCAACCCACGCTGCATCGAGTGTGATTTTCGATTCACCATCAGGGGCATGGGCAACACGCAGTTCAATTCGATCGAACGGCTCACGCGCATGAAGACCCATCACACCGCCTGAAGTTAACACTGCACCAGATAGCCCCATCTCTTCAATCGCAAAAAGACTTGATCCAAGCTCATGCTCACCACGATAAGCCGTCATCTCAACAACCACATCTGATCGTTCAGATTCAACATGCAAAATTAATGAGTTCACCGGATTTTCCAGCATCAGGAATGCAGCTTTCGAATCAATCAAAAACCGACCCTTGTGGGATGGCAAGGCCTCAAGTGATGCAGGTTTAAAGACAACATCACCAGTCTGAGATCTTCCGCTTTTAGCCTCTTTACCAACCAGATCAACAAACGTGGCCTGATTAGGTA
>JBPOFV010000354.1:0-3192 GCA_051252335.1 Marinicella sp.
TCACATAGGTATCAACCATGCCTGAATCCAATGGACCTGGTCGATACAAGGCAACCAATGCAATGATGTCCTCAAAACTATCTGGCCTCAATCTGCCAATCAAACTTTGCATCCCTGATGACTCTAACTGGAAAACTGAAGTGGTCTTGGCTGACCTCAGCAGCGCAAAAGTTTTTTTGTCATTCAATGGGATGGTATCAATATCCAGGGTTTCACCTGTTTCTGCTGTTATTGATTGCAACGCCCAATCAATGATGGTTAAAGTCCTTAAACCAAGAAAGTCGAACTTAACCAAACCAATTGATTCCACGTCATCTTTATCGAATTGTGAAACCACGGATTGTGAATTTTCCTCTACGTAAACTGGACAAAAATCACTGATGGCACTGGGAGCAATAACCACGCCGCCGGCATGTTTACCCACATTTCTTTTCAAGCCTTCCAGCTTTAAGGATAAATCAATCACTTCTTGGGCTTCATCATCCTCCTCATAAAGTTGTGCTAATTCAGGCGCTTTTTTTAATGACTCAGTCAATGTGATGCCCAGGTCATTGGGTATGAGTTTTGCAATACCATCTACCACAGGATAGGGGTAACCCAAAACACGGCCTGCATCTCGAATGACAGCCTTGGCATTCATCGATCCATAGGTAATGATTTGACTGACTTTTTCTTTGCCATATTTATCTGACACATATGCAATTACTTCATCACGTCTATCCATACAAAAATCCACATCAAAATCAGGCATGGAAATACGTTCTGGATTCAAAAAACGTTCGAACAGCAACTCATATTTTAAGGGATCTAAGTTGGTAATCTTTAAGACGAATGCCACCAGTGACCCAGCCCCTGATCCACGTCCAGGTCCAACTGGAATTTTGTTGTCTTTTGACCACCTGATAAAATCCGATACGATTAAAAAATACCCCGGAAACCCCATATCAAGGATGACTTTAATTTCATGATCTAAGCGAGCATGATATTCCTGTTCGCTGTAATCCGGATCAGGTCCATAGGTGGCCAGAAACTGATTTAAATTTTCTCTACATAGTTGCTCAAAATAACTGTCAATGGTTTTCCCATCAGGAATTGGAAAATCAGGTAAATAGTAATCTTTGAAATTAAAGTCTAAATTACATCTCTGAGCAATGGCGTAACTGTTCTCAACCATTTGCGGAAAAGGGGCAAATAATTCACTCATCTCTTCAGCAGATTTCACATACTGTTCAACTGTGTAATCTTTAGGCCGTTTTGGATCAGCCAAAACATTGCCTCTGTTGATACAAATCCTGGCTTCATGTGCATTGAAATCGTCTTCATCCAAAAATCGACAACGCCCAGAAGCAACCATAGGGACTTCTTGGTGAGCGGCCATATAGATGACAGCTGAATTTATTTGTTTTTCATGGGCTCTCTTTATTTCTGAAATCGCCATGTAATAACGATCGCCAAAAACCTGTTTCCAGGCCAGTATGGCATCCACTGCCAAATCTAATTTTTGATCAATGACATAAAATCCAACATCACTGAACATGCTGTCAGCCATTACAATTAACCCTTCATTATGCTGCATGATGTAATCTTGGCTGATACAGGGTTGGTGGTTTTTATTCCGATGATATTGAGCATGGGAAATGATTTGGCTTAAATTTAAATATCCAGCTTGGTTTTGACACAATAACGTCAACTCAAAAACCTGATCTGGGTCTTCCTCACTGGTAACCCATACATCAGCACCGATGATTGGTTTGATACCTGCTTTTCTTGCTGCATTAAAAAACTTAATGGTTGCAAAGACGTTGTTCATGTCCGTAATAGCAACTGCTGGCATGTTCAGGTCTTTGATTTTTTTGATTAACTGTGGAATTCTGATGGTTGAATCAACAATCGCAAATTCGGTGTGAACATTGAGGTGAACAAACCCTTTTTCAGCAGTCATAACAACTCCATTTGTAACATGTGCTTAACAGGTGCGAATGATTTTCTGTGATGTTTACAAGGCCCCAATTCATTGATTGCTGCCACATGTTGTTTGGTACCATATCCCTTATGTTGGGCAAACCCATAACCTGGAAATTCCGCCTCTAAATCCAGCATCAATTGATCACGAGCACTTTTAGCTAAAATGGATGCCGCACTGATGGCTGCCACTTTACCATCACCACCCACTATGGCTTCAGCGGCGACAGCAAAATCTGGTGCTTTGTTGCCGTCCACCAAAACTTTATGTGGTTCCACAGACAGCGCTGATACAGCTTCTTGCATACCAAGCATGGTGGCTTGGAAAATATTGATTTGATCAATTTTTTCTACTGGAATATGAACCACTGACCAAGCCAAAGCTTGCTTTTTTATCTTCAATTCCAACGCCAGTCGTTGTGCTTCTGAGAGCTTTTTAGAATCATCTAAACCATCGATGTCATGCTTTAATATGACAGCTGCAACTGTGACAGGGCCAGCCAAAGGACCACGCCCTGCTTCATCAACTCCAGCCATCAATATAGCGGGAGTCATAGGGTCTCCAGATACGACAACACAGCCTTCGCAGCCTGATTAGGGCACTCAGGTATCAAACTTCTGTGTATGTCTTCAAATACCGATAACAACTGTTGTTTGTCTGTATGTTCAATCACTTCCAAGCAAGTTGTAGATAAATTATCTACCGTTAACTGTTTTTGCATAATTTCTGGGACTAAAAAGTCTTGATACAATACATTGGGCAACGAATAATAAGGCAACTTCATCATCTTAAAGGTGTTGACTATAAACCATGTCAATGCCGAAATTTGGTATGCCACAACCATAGGTGTTTTGCATAACAGGGCTTCCAATGCCACAGTACCTGAACCCAATAAGGCAAAATCGGCAGCTTTTAATAATTCGGTAGTGTCATCCACCCATTGAATTGATAACTGATATTCAGCTGCTATTGATTTGACCAGTTGAATCTTCTCAGCACTGACATTGCTGCTCATGACTTCCCATTCTTGACTTAAGTTTAACTGTTTAATGGTCTGTGCAAATAAAGGAACCAAGGTTTTAATTTCTCGATTTCGACTGCCAGGTAATAAGGCCAAAACTTTCTTACCTGAACATCCGAGAGTTTGTTTTACTTGATCTTGGTTGATTTTAACTGGGATTTTCTGAGCCAAAGGATGACCAACAAACTGCGCTTGGATACGTGTTGGC
>JBPOFV010000355.1:0-3187 GCA_051252335.1 Marinicella sp.
TTATGACCTACAATAGCTAATTTATAACCCTTTTTGATATACGCAAATGCTCTGATGAGTTGTTTGATGTTCTTCTTTGGCTCAATATTGCCTACAAACAAAATATATTTTTCTGGATCTAAGCCTTTCGACTTTAAATAAACAGCAGTATCTGCCGGATTGGTTTTAATTTCTGCACCTTTGTACGATTGATATGTAACCTTTATTTTTTCTTCAGGTATGCCATAAATTTCCATGATGTCTTGTTTTGTGTGTTCAGAGACAGACAAAATTAAATCAGCTGAATGAGCTGCCCATTTAAATAATTCATAAAAGTGCGCTTTTAAATCCAGAGTTGTGAAAGGAACTTTTAACGGAATTAAATCATGAATGGTAACCACAGTTTTCGCCCCTGGTACTTGAACTGGCCATGGCGTGGTCAAATGAAATATATCAGGAGTGGTTTTGGGTTTAATTTTTGTGATTTTTTTGGTTACCGCAAATAACCGGTTAGCTGTGTTAAAAACATCACCAATGTTTTCAATATAGTCATATTTTTTTCCACTGACATGTGACAAATAGTTTTCAGGGTCTGGTTCTGTTATCTTTGGCACCACCAAATTACCTTTTCTCTTCTTAATGAGATAACTGAGTGTTTTAAGGCGTTTTAACCACAAGAAATTGAATAATGATTTGGGTTTGATTTCATCTTGATCGAATATTGTCACTTCATCAATTAATGGATCTTTACCATTTACATATTGGTTGTCTAACAATATTCCCACTTCATGATCAAGTGCCTCATACGCATCTAATAAAGTCATGCCATAAGTTTTAATTCCTGATCCTTTTTTCAGACCCAGGTTGAAACCATCTACCAATATATTCAGTTTTTTCATATTAAATCTTGTTCCGGATTTATTTCTATTTTGTTAATAGCCAAGCCAACTTTACGTTTATCTTTTGAGTTAAAGACCCTGTCATGACTGATTAATTCTTCAGTGGTCATTGAAATTCTCAACAATCCATTTTCCTTTACCAAACCTTCATGACATGAAAATTCGATGATACCAATACTTTTAAGCTCACTGACTGACCAATCAATAACAACATCATTAATTCGTATGCTCAAAGTCTCAAATAACTTCAAGTCGATGATATTGATAAAATATATCTTGATTTGATAAGTCGTGGGCTGCAACCAAAAATCAATGGCCGTTTCTTTGGCCGGCCCAGTCCATCTGAAGTACAAATCATGTTTTGGATTCCATTCTCTGCGGTGCCAATTACAACCGAGCAACACTTGTGAAAATTCATACTCAATACCTTTTGCTAATTGATGAGAAAGTATTTTTTGCTGGTGTAATTGATAATTTTCATCAATCAAGCGATCCATATTTTCAGGAGTTGGTTCCGCTGCACCCAGTTTAGTTACAAAAGCATCAACCTGTTGATCAAATTTAATTTTAGCATAATCATAAAACTCAAAATCAAGGGGATTCAATTCTTTTAACTGCTGCAAGGCTGTTTCTGATATGGATTGAGTGTTGTGATTTATATTTAATTTACTGGTATGACCAATTGGTGGCCAACTCATCTTGTCACACAACAAGTTTAATGACAATTCAAATTCTTCTTGCAAACCAAACCAAAGACAATCATCCAAATATGCTTTCATTTTCTGCAACAATTCTTGAGAGCTGAGTGATTTTCTATGGCCATTCCATTCAGTTCTACTTGCCCGATAATTACCTGCATTAACTTCAAATTGAGTTGTTTTCTGTTCTAGGCCTAAGCCAAATGAAAGGCTTTTAATTAACCTATTTTTAGCTAAATTTTGAGTTCTGTCATCGGTCAGGAACGCTTCAAATGACAATTGTTTATCTTTCACATACTGGTGAACGTTGGTATTGGCGTCGCGTTTGATGTGTTGATAGGTTGAATACGCCATAGCAACAGGGTGTCGCAAAAGAGTCATTACCTTAAGTTTATTTTGACTCAAAACATGACCGGCAGCACCAAAATGCCCTCTGATTAATTGATATTTTTTTTCTCTGACCTTTTCAACTTCACCCACTTCATGCCAAAGTTGCGGAGAGAATATATCTTCTGTTGCAAAAAATCGATCTAAGATGACAGTAAAACTGGTTCCTGCTGTTTTGGGTATATGAGAAAAGTATATCGTTCCATCAGGATGAGCATATTGAGTCGACTTTACTTTATTTGTATTAGCAGTCATCATAATAGGGGATGCGATTCGCAAAACTTATCAAACCAAGTTTTCACTGCATAACTCTCACAACCAGTAAATAAAGTTCATTCCAACAAATGACTATGATATCACTTTTTTTGAATGCTGACTGAACTCAAAGCGAATCCAACTCTTCTGTTATCATCTGATGAAAAATACACCTTGTGGCTGTCATTTCCTTGGTAGTTAAACCCAAGCCTCAATAATCCATTATTTTTAATCAGTGATCGATGGCATTCAAATACCAACTGTCTCGATTTGCCCTGCCCTTTGTTCACAATGTCAACTTCACTGTTATTAATTGTAACCTTAATTTCTTTTAAGAACTCAGGTTTGACAGCATCCACTATGTTCACTGTGATGTTGTAATGATTGGGTTGCATCCAAAAATCTAAAAATGAGTTTTCACCAGGGCCTGACCACCTGAAATAGGTCTTGCTGATTGGGTTCCATTCCCGTCGATGCCATTGAGAGCCCAACAGTATTTCAGAAAAATCATAAGCCACTTCGCTTTGTAATTGCAATTTATATCTATCCACATAATTCTGTTGATAATGTTGATCAATCAGGTCATCAATCGCCTCGCCATCATCTTCCGCCTGTACGCCAAGATCTGACTTCATCTGCTCAAGTTGTCGGTTAAATGAGTCGACAGCAAAGTCATACAAAGCCGTATCTAGGGTATTTTGTGACAAGGCCAATGACCTGGCTTCATCAGATATGACAGGCTTAATTTTGTTGATATTCAGTTTTTGTGATTGTCCCAATGGCGGCCATGCCATTTTGTAACTAAGTAGCCTCATGGCATCATCAAATGACTCTAAAACCCCAAACCATAAACTGTCTGATAAAAACTTTTTAGCAAGCGCTATGCGCTTATCATCGGTTAGCGTCTTTTGACCTTGATTCATTTTTTTCCTGAATTCAGGAAATGTTTCCTGATTCAAGGTCATTGAC
>JBPOFV010000356.1:0-3182 GCA_051252335.1 Marinicella sp.
GAAATTTTAACATCAAATATCAAGCGTGCATTACTGCAAATCAAGTACAATTAAGCTTGAATCATAATTTATATAAACATGACAAAACTAGACACCGCTAAACAAAAAGGCATTTACTTACTTCCTAATTTATTCACTACAGGTGCCATGTTTGCTGGCTATTATTCAATCATTGCTGGAATCCAAGGAAAGTTTGAAATTGCCTGCTTCTGTATTTTTATCGCTGCCTTATTGGATGCCTTAGATGGTCGAGTCGCTCGTCTAACCAATACCCAATCTGAATTTGGCGAACAATATGACTCATTATCCGACTTGGTATCCTTCGGAGTCGCACCATCCTTATTAACTTTTAATTGGTCGTTGTATCATTTAAGTACGGTCCATCCCGTGTTGGGGAAAATTGGTTGGTTGGCTGCCTTTATTTATGCCGTCAGTGGCGCCTTAAGATTGGCACGATTTAATACCCAAATTGGTGTGGTAGATAAAGCTTATTTTCAAGGCTTGCCATCTCCCGCTGCGGCGGCTGTTGTCACTTCATTTGTTTGGATATGTGTGGATATGGAATTGAATGGCGCAGATCTAAAATACATCACCTTGCCAGTAACCATTATCGCAGGTCTACTGATGGTCTCAAGGTTCAGATACTACTCTTTTAAAACCATTCCATTCAGGGAAAACGTTTCGTTCATTTGGATCCTGTTGTTGGTGCTCGTCTTTGTGCTGTTAACCATCAAAACCGCATGGGTTTTATTTGTTGTATTTACCGCATATGCGATATCAGGCATCATCATCACCATGGTCAGCATCAAAAGGAAGCGGGCCAACAAAAGTAGTAAAAAAGTTGATGTGGAAAAATGAAACCTGAAAGCTCAATACTCACCACCAGTGATACCGATCCAACCAAGGAATCAGCTGGCACCCTTGAACAGCTGACACTGCTGGCCGATTTAAGTCAAGACTTTGTCCAGTCAATGGACATCAACGACATCCTACGCCGAGCAGTCAAGAGAATCAAAACATATATGGATGCGGAAGCAGCCAGTATCTTTTTAGTTGATAAAGAAAAACAGAATTTAATTTGTCGAGCCAGTGCAGGTCCAGTTGATGTCACTGATATGGCCATCAAAACAGATAATGGCATAATAGGCAGAACATTCACCACCGGTGAAAGCCAAATCATCATTGATGCAAAAAAGGATGCTGACTTCATATGTCACGTCGATACGCTGACCGGCTTTCAAACCCGTTCTGTTCTATGTACACCATTGATCATTCAGGGTAACACCATTGGCGTACTTCAAGTTTTGAATAAATTAGATGAACAACTGTTTCAAAATCGAGACAGTGATATTTTAAGGTTACTGGCAACACCCATATCATTGGCCGTGCAAAATGCTCGTTTTACATTAAATTTTGTGGAACAAAGAAGAATTAAAAAAGAATTAACTCTGGCCCGAAAACTACAACGATCCTTACTACCTGGCCGCATTAAACCACCCTTTCCTGTGGTGGGCACTAACATATCAGCCAACGAAGTTTCTGGTGACTTTTATGATTATTTTGTACTCAATGATGGCACAGTAGGCTTCATCATTGGCGATGTTTCTGGTAAAGGACTGGATGCATCCATGTTGATGGTTCGTGCCAGTAGCTTATTACGCTGGATTGGCAAAGATCATCTGCCTCCTGGTCAATGGTTGGCCAAAGCCAACAAAGAGCTCTGCGAAAAAGCCACAAGAGGTTTATTCGTGTGTGCAGCAGTTGGCTATTACAATCCGCACACTGATGTGGCTATTTGGTCCAATGCAGGCCTTCCTCCAGTGATCTACAAGTGCCCCAAATGTACCATTCAAACATGGCGAGCTGATGCACCTCCTCTGGGTATCAAAGCCAGTGATTTATCATTCGACCAACAAACCATTAAGTTGGATATGGGTGGTTTGTATTTACTCACAGACGGCTTAACCGACGCCCGAAATAATGACAACCAACGGCGCGAACTTGAGGGCATCATTGAAGACATTAAGAACACCGAGTCTGAATCTCCAGAAGTTCGCATTGGCAAGCTAATCACGTCGGCAAGACGACATAAGCTAAATGACGATGCCACAGTTTTGTTGATAGAAAAACGTGATCATTTACAAGAAGAAACATTGGTTTCAGAACAATTTAAAGCCAGTGCATGCGAATTGAAACACATCCGCCACAAAACCATGGAAGTGGTTTCTCATGTAGGTTTTGATGAAAAATGCTGTCAAGAGATCATCCTCAGTTTAGATGAAGCGATTACCAACATCATCAGACATGCTTATAAAGATGTGTCCGATGGAGAAATAGAGTTGGAAATCAAGAAACAAAATGAAACTTTGGTCTTCTATTTACGAGATTTCGCACCTGAAGTTTATGACAGTTCAATCAAACCCAGAGACTTATCCAATCCGTTACCAGGCCAAATGGGCATCAATTTCATCGACAGTGTTATGGATTCCTGGGAATTTGCCACGCCAAAAGATGGCTATGGCAATTTGCTGATAATGAAAAAAGAAATTGATTAATCGACATTTCATTGACTACAATCACCCCCAACATATAGTTAGCCCTATTATGTGAGAGTGATTTTGGGCCAACTCCCTTCAGTTCACCTTTTTAAAGCGTTAGGTGAATGAACAAAGAAACATCTAAAAGGAAAACAAATGAAATATATATTTATATTGCTGTTGTCAATGCCTGCAGTGACATTGGGTAAACCATTGCCAGTCGAATACTTTGCTTCTGACCCCAAATTCATTGACATGAAAATTTCACCAAGTGGAACTGATGTAGCCTTCACCTACAAAGATAAAGACGAATACAAAGTCGGTATAATGAATTTGAAAACTAAAAAAGGAACCTATTCATTTGGTATGGGACCGGGTAGACAAGCCACTCAATTCTGGTGGGTTAATAATGAAAGGTTGGTTATAAGAAGCGAGAGAATCACCAGTTTCTTAGATGGAAGATATAATTACCCTGAGTTATTTTCAGTCAACAAAGATGGTACAAAACGTGAGCAATTGTGGGATTTTGAAAGAAGCTTTTTGAATGTAGTATCAATCCTCGAAAAGGACAGTGAACACATTCTGGTATCTAAAGGGCATTTTGCAGATAATTTCAGTGCGAAACTATACAAACAAAATGTGTAC
>JBPOFV010000357.1:0-3177 GCA_051252335.1 Marinicella sp.
ATGTGGAGGAATTAATGAGAAGACTTTCCAATTATCTTTTTAATAATTGGGTAATGAGTGAAACGATTCTTAGTGAAAAATTAAAATGTCTTGGCGCATTTGAAGGTAGTGTTAGTTTCTTGTTCTATATGGAGTCAGTGTCATATGCAACTAAACAAAATATAACGTTAGAAACAGATTCTGGTGACGATGAATTTTGGCAAAGAGTTAAGGAATGTGAGGCTAAAAAATAAAACTTTAATGGTTTGGCTTGAGAAAAGTAGACACTTTTTATGGTAAAAATAGTAACTTAACTATAAGAAGCAAAACAATGAGTTCAGTTACCCGTTATACTGATGAATTTAAACAAGAAGCAGTCAACCAGGTGGTCAATCATGGCTAAACTAACAAGGACAGTCACTATCCAAAGAAGCCAATTGAGTAAAGGGTAAATCCGTTACCTGAGGAAGGTATTGTCTTATCAAGCCATTGATCAAGCAGCGCTAGGTGAAGTTTATTTGGTTTTATTTTGATTAGTGGAAATTAAAGGGGATGTCTGATACTTATTGGTTTTAGTATTGATTTTTGCATAATCTCAAAGCATGAGATAATATATTTAGAAATAGACACACGGTCACATAGTCATGATAGTCATCGTCAAAATGCAAAGAATAAACTCAATTACAAAAAGAAAGGCATTGGGAGTCATGTTAATTTTTATACTTTCTTTAGTGCAAAGTGCTGTTGCATGGAGTGGTGATGACTTAATATTTAAATCAGGATTCGAGCAGGAGCAGTTGTGTAGGACCAGCTTGCCAGCACCTACTAATGGAGTCTGTGAATTTACGAGTAATGCCAGTCCAATATTAATCCAAGGTACTATATTATCTCCTTCAGGTATTTTAACTAATGGCGATTTATTGATTGAATCAGATGGACGAATTAGCTGTAGTGCTTGTGACTGTTCAGCAGAAGCTTCTTATGCCACTGCCTCAACATTGGTGTGTCCTGATATTGTGGTTTCAGCAGGTTTAATCAATTCTTTAGAGCGATTCAGTTGGTCTGATTCTTCTCAAATAGCGCAGTCATCAGTAAGGTATGATCATAGGCATCAATGGAGGCGTGGGCTTGATGGCTTACCTGAAATAAATGTTGATCCACCTACATCAGTGGCAAGGTTGGTCGGTGAGTTACGCTCGCTTACAAATGGTGTTACCTCTATGATCAGTTCAGGAACCGAACCAAATTTAGTACGTAATCTAGATCGAAGTACAGGCTTAGATGGTGTTATTGCAGAACCAGTGGATTTATCTTCTTTTCCATTGGGCGATTCAGATGGAACCAGACTATCAAGTGGATGTGGCTATCCCAGTTTTGATACACCTACTCCAGGTGAATCATTTCATATGGATATAGCAGAAGGCGTAGACGGTTTTGCGGTTAACGAGTTAGCCTGTTTATCCGATGATGGGACTCTAGGTGGTGTTAATTTATTTCCTGATGCAAGTTTGCATCATGCCATTCCTTTGGTGACTGAAGATGTCAATAAAATCGTAACTAACAACAGTTCAGTTGTATGGACACCGCGTTCTGATATCAGCTTGTACGGTGCAACAACACCGGTCACACATTTGAAAACCAAAGGAGTTAATGTGGCCTTAGGTACCAATTGGACACCAACTGGATCGTTAGATTTATTAAGTGAATTGGCCTGTGCTCGAGAATTCAATAGTGATTATCTCAACACGAGTTTAAATAATAAAGACTTGTATGATATGGTCACTATCAATGGAGCTAAGTCCGCTAATATGCAAACAGAGATTGGACAACTTGAAGTTGGGACCTTAGCTGACGTATCATTATTCAGAGGGGCTAATAACAATTATGGAAAAATTGTCAATGCAGAAGCCAGTGATGTTGTATTGGTATTAAAAGCTGGATTACCTATGTATGGTGATACTGATTTGATGGATGCAATGGGTGCTGGTAGTTCTGATTGTGATGCAGTCACTGTATGTGGTATCTCCCGCAGAATATGTGTGCTTCGAGAAACTGGGGCACCTTTAGCCAGTTACAATATAACAGCACCATTAGCGCAATGTGACACAGGAAGTCCACCAGTGCGTAGTTGTACGCCATTTCGTGATACCAATTCACCGATCTACAGTGGGGTTATCACTGTTGATGATCTTGATGGTGATGGTGTATTAAACCTAGATGATAATTGTCCATCAATTTTTAACCCTAGAATTCCAGGCCCTGATCAACCTGATGGTGACATGGATGGTATTGGAGATGCTTGTGATTTGACACCTTAGTGAATTTAATAGGGTGTAGTAAAACTTATCAGGAAAAAACTAATCAAGGAAATGCTTTACTTGGTATGTTTAACTAATTGTTTTATTCGACTTTGGGCTAGGAAAAATGATGGTTCAATGCTTTAACAATGGTAATTACTGGTCAGGTTATGAAAAAAATCTCAAATGAGATGGATTTAATTGATTAATACAATTATAAACACCCTTATTTTTGATAAAAATAACCATTCGTTTTGAATATTGAACTCAATACAATGATTGCACAGGTTAATTTCAAGACATCTGTAATTTTAAATTCATTAATTTATGTATGAGATGTTGTTGGAAATATACATCACATTGTATGTATTCTTGCCGGTTCTAATGAAAATAATGTATGCATATAACTGTTAGAAAAGCCCTCAAAAAATTATTGATATTATTCTTTGTAGTTATTGTTGGTGTTGGCTTTTATATTGCTTGGTTCTTATTATTCCATAACGACATTCCTTTGACCAAAGCCAATAGCAATGAATTGAAGTTAGCTGAGAGCATGATTCATGATGGCACCATTCAAAATAGATGGGGCGAAAGCATGTCTGTAAAAAAGGGTTTTGTCACTGTCTTAGAAAACAGAAATAAACCTGAAGGTAATAAAATTTCAATTGGATTCATGAAAATTCCAACTGCAAATGAAAAACCAGCTTCTCCAATTTTTTTCTTGTCAGGAGGTCCAGGTACGCCTGTAAGTTCTTTGGCGAAAAGAGATTATTTTTATGTGTTTGAAAAATTGAGCGAGTATGCTGATGTGGTGTTGATAGATCAAAGAGGGACAGGTGATTCAATACCTAATTTGCGGTGCCGAAATAACATGGAAATTCCGAATTCAGGAATTCAAGAC
>JBPOFV010000358.1:0-3175 GCA_051252335.1 Marinicella sp.
TACTTTTTCACTTATAATAAATATTTTTAGTGACTGGAATTAAGCATGATGGAGCATCGAAAATTGAAAGGAGTAGGCTTATTATTGATTTTATTCAACGTTCAAACATGGGCATGTATAAATAAATTTCACCCAATTGAAATGGAGAAATTGTTGGCTGAAAACAATCAGGCTGAAGTTGAATTCAGGCAACAGATTAATGCTGCTGTTGAGTTGATTTTTGAAGGTAATAATCAAGATGCTATTGATGTGTTGACTGAACTGGAATCAAAACATCCAGGCAGGTACGAAACAGCCAGTAATTTAGGCACAGCCTATGAATTGAATGGCCAAATTGATGATGCAATAAAATGGATAGAACAGGGCATAGTCATTAACCCAGAATCTCACGATGGGACTGAATGGTTGCATTTTGATATTTTGACAGCCAAAAAACAATTATCATTGGATGCCAATTATCTTGATAGCAATTCCGTCATCGACATGGATGTTGTAGATTCAGAAACAGCATTAAAAGCATTAGAATACCAGTTAAGTGAGCGGATTAAGTTTGTACAGCCATTAGATGCCGTTGTTGCTGATCTTTATTATTTACAAGGCATGTATTATCATCGTGAAGGCAATTTATTTCTAAGAGATGTGGCATTCAAACAATCACTTAGATATGGGGAATTGCGTCAGCAAAAAATGGCTCAAATTAAAAAATCACAAATGTTGAAGTTGAAATTGTAGTCGATAAATAAGCGGCATTAAACTTAATCCCAAGCAGGAGCTTGGGAACGAGAGTGAACTCTTGTGGTGTCGTTAGCTACCTGTCCTTTTAAAGTTTTATGCCCAGTTTTCTATCACCTGTTTAAAGTGACTCAAAAAGTCATTGGTTTGATGGGCATCTAAGGCCCTGTGGTCAATCGTCAAGCTGACATAACACATGGGTTTGATCACCATCATGTCTTGGCCATTGTGTTCTTCAACCACCACTCGTTTTTCCATTTTGCCTAATCCAAGGATGGCAGATTGAGGTTGATTGATGATGATAGGGGTGGCTACCAAGGATCCTGATACACCATGGTTTGAAATGGTGAATGTGCCACCTTGAACTTCTTTTTGTGACAGTTGATTGTTTCTGGCCTTATCTGTCAAACGAGTTAATTCTTCGGCAATTTGCATGAGGTTCATATTTTGTGCTTGTTGTATCACCGGTACAATCAAACCCTCATCACCTAATGCCGTACCAAAGCCCAAATTGACATGTTTGAATACTTCTAAGCCATGTTCATGAAATTGAGAGTTGATCTTGGGTTGGTGTTTGATGGCTTGCACAGCTGCTGCCACAAAATAAGCTGTGAAGGTGAGTTTTACACCTTGCTTGGCAAAAGTTTGTTTATGGACTTTGCGGTGCTTGATGATGGCGCTTAAGTCCAAATCAAAAACAGAAGTTACATGGGGTGCCGTTTGGACACTGTGCTGCATGTGTTCGGCGATGATTTTGCGCATTTGGCTGTGTGGAATGATTTCACTGCCAGCTGCTGTAGGTTCAACTGTTGAAGTGCTCGCAAGTAACTCAGGGTCTATAATTTTAGTGGGTGCATTGGCTATATAGCTGTTTACATCACGTGATGTGATGCGTTGGTTTTTGCCAGTGCCATGAATTTGGCTGAGGTCTAGATTGTGTTGTTGGCTTAAACGCCGAACTGCTGGGCTTATGAAGGTAGAAGGAGGATCGGGGAACCCAGCAGTCGGGTCTTTACGAGGTAAATCTTTTGCAAAACTATTTGGAGTTGCTTCTGCCCTTGTTTCTCGTTCATTTTTTGTTTCGTTCGGGAGGTTGGACAGGCCACTTTCATGGATAGTTCCCAATATTTTATTTTCTTCTGCTGGTTCACCTTCTCGCACCAAGATTTCATGCAGTATGCCTGAGCTTGGGGCGATGACTTCCATCATGACTTTATCGGTTTCTAATTCAATGATGGGTTCATCTTTGACGACTTCATCACCAATTCGTTTTAACCATTGAGCCACGGTTGCTTTGGTACCTTCGGTTTGGTCAGCCGTGAGTTTAATGGCCACCAAGTTTTTTAAATCTTCACTCATACTTGATCCAATTCTATCAGACGTTGGGCGATGCTGTCAGGGTTAGGCAGCGCATGTTCCATTAACCTTGGGTCATGTGGATTGCCAATATCAGCAGTGGCTAATCGTTCTATAGGCGCATCCAAATAAAAGAACGCTTCTTTGGCCAATACGGCTGCAATTTCAGCGCCAAAACCAGCTGACATATTGTCTTCATGTACGATCAGACATCGTCCGGTTCGTTTAACTGATTCTAAAACCATGTCCTTATCCCATGGTCGCAATGTGCGTAAATCTATCAAGTCTGCCGCTATGCCGGTATTTTCAATGGCTGTTTGGCACATGTGTACCATACCACCCCAACTGACAACACTGATGCGATCACCTGACAAAATCTTTTTGCCTTGACCAAATGGAATGATGTATTGATCCCCGGGATAGGGTCTTCTGGCCCACATGTGATCAAGCATTTTACGATGTTCAAAAAAGATGCTGGGGTTGTTATTACGCAAAGCATATCGCAGTAAGCCAACCGCATCTTCGGCATTGGATGGCATCGCCACCTGCCAGCCAATGGCATGTACCCATTTGACCTCAGCACATTGTGAGTGCCATGGATCACCACAGCCAAAATAACCACCAGCCATTCTGACTACCATGGGTGCAGCGAATCTGTTGTTGGTGCGCCAGCGCATCGAACCGGTTTCATTCAACTGTTCTTCAGCTGGATCAGCGTATTTCCTGAATTGAATTTCTGGAACAGGTAATAACCCTGCCAATGACAAACCAATTGAGCGGCCAATGATGCCTTCTTCAGAAAGACTGGTATCGAATACTTGAGCCTCACCATGTTTCTCTTGTAAGCCCAAGGTCACAGCATGTACGCCACCTTTGGCACCCACATCTTCACCAAAAACCATCATTTTATTGTTATGGCTTAACTCAAAATCCAAAGTCTTACGAATGGCTGTTACCATATTGATACGACCTGGTTCAGCAATCACTTCTTGCGATGAAGGAGGGAATGTTGGCTGGTTTAGATGAAGCCCGCCTTGTTGTTGAAATCTGGGTGTGCGCGCATCAGGATGTTCGTCAGAGGCAGGGG
>JBPOFV010000359.1:0-3170 GCA_051252335.1 Marinicella sp.
TGAATTGACTTTAACCAACTTGGATGCCGGTGATTATCAGTTGGAAATCAAAGCCACCAATGCCGATTTACAATGGAGTGAGAACACCGCCAAGATTGAATTTACATTGTTACCCAAGCCTTGGTTAACTTGGTGGGCAAAAGTCTTTTATTCAATGGTTGCTACATGCATCGCTTGGCTGATATTTCGGTTGTACCACAGCAAGCTTTTAACTCAGTATGCTTTAGAGCACCGAGAAGTGCAGCTGTCACAAGCAATTTGGGGCAGTGGTGATGAATTATGGGAGTGGGACATCCGCAAACATGAAATAATCAGGACCAACAATGCAGAACTTGATGATGACCGCCGTCGTTATTTCAATGGTTCATTTGCTTCCAGCACCCTCAACATTCACCCATCAGATGTTGAAAAATTACAAACAAAAATACAAAGCATCTTAGCTGGTGAAACCGATGAGTTTGATGCCGTTTATCGCCAAAAAAACAAACAAGGCAAATGGCAATGGATGCAAGACCGTGCCAAGGTAACTGCCTGGTCCAACGACCGCAAACCACTCACAATAAATGGCATCAGCAGAAACATCAACACCATCAAGGAGAAAGAAGAAAAAAGCCAACTCATAGCATCTGCTTTTCAAAGTAGTTCAGATGGTGCTTTGGTCCTAGATGCTGACTTAAGAATCATATCCATCAACACCGCATTTACAAAAATTACAGGGTACGATGAACGAGTCATCAACACCACATTACAAAAAAACTCAGACCGCATATCAGCAGATGATATGGACTCACTGACATTATTTAACCACATAAAATCAGGGATTTTTACCACCGGTTCATATCGCAATGAAATATTAATTCAGACCCTTGGCGGGAATAAGCTGCCAATCGACTTGCGTGTTAATTGTATTTACAATGCCCAGAAAAACCCTTCACATTACATTGTCACTCTGACTGACATCACATACCGAAAAAACACCGAAGAAGCGCTTAAAAAACTCGCCAATTACGACAACCTAACGGGATTGCCAAATAGAAGCTTGATGATGATTCAGTTGAACCAAGCCCTGCTTCAAGCAGACCGCAATGATAAGCACATGGCCATCATGTTTGTTGATTTAGACCATTTCAAAAACATCAACGACAGCCTGGGCCACACCATTGGAGATGAATTGTTAATTGCTGTGGCAAATCGACTTACACAATGTGTCAGAAAATCTGACACCATCGCCAGGATTGGTGGTGATGAATTCACTATAGGCATATTGAGTTACGAACATATCAATGACGTGATCAATGTGGCTAAAAAAGTCTTGGAACATATGTCTGAGCCCTTTCAATTGGAAAATCATGAATTAATTATCACACCCAGTATTGGTATTGCGACCACCAACGGAACACAAACAGACATTGAAACATTGCTGATGCAGGCTGACACGGCCATGTACCACGCCAAGAAAAGAGGCCGCAACAATTTCCGCTTCTTTACTGAATCCATGAACCAAGCGGTGCTCCAGCGGGTAGATATAGAAATGCGCTTGAGAAAAGCGCTACAGAACAATGAACTGTTGTTGCACTACCAACCTAAATACAATTTAGCCACTGGTGTTGTTTCAGGCTTCGAAGCCCTACTTCGCTGGCAAGATGCGAACCAAGTATTAACCCCGCCCGATGAATTCATTCCCATTGCAGAAGAAACTGGTTTGATTTTTTCCATTGGAGAATTTGTGTTAGAAAGTGCCTGCCAAGAGCTCAAAAAGTGGCATGAAAACGGTTTCAAAGACATTCATGTAGCCATCAACCTTTCAGCCATTCAGTTCATTGATAAAAAATTGGCTTTGGTAGTAGGTAAAATACTAGAGAAATACAAGATTCCTCCATTGTCTCTAGAGATCGAAATCACAGAAAGCACATTGATTGAAAACTTAGAGTACGCCATCAAGACCCTACATGAGCTCAGGGACCTAGGCGTTAAGCTGTCATTAGACGATTTTGGTACCGGTTTTTCATCCTTAAACTACCTCAAGCAGTTTCCCATCCACGCCCTAAAAATTGACCGCACATTTATTCGAGACATGGTCAATGATTCACGAGATGCCAGCATGGTCGACTCCATCGTATCATTGGCGCATAATTTATCCATTGAGGTGATCGCCGAAGGTGTTGAATCCATTGAACAACTGGAATTACTGGCCTCATACAACATCGAAGAAGCCCAAGGCTACCTGCTCAGCAAACCAGTCGATTCCGACACCGTCACTGAAATCTTAAACCAGGGACAAACCATCACCCATATTTTGGCAGGGCTAAAGGGTAAGTGATTTTGGAAATATTGAATTTTATTAAAGTGTAAGAGTCCTACTCATTGCTTACAATTTAATAAATCGAAACGCCGATTAGTAATTTTATTCAGAGGATCTATGAAATTTTCAAAAATCAAACCCATTGCACTATTACTTCTCATTTGCTGCTGTACCGCTTATGCAAACCCCAGTAACAAGCTGATTGAATCTTTTGTAGAGGCCATGTCTGCAGCCAATCAACCCTCAGCCACACAACATGACATTGAACAGTACCTGACTTATTTAACTGATGATTTCACCGACTATCATGCGGCTTACCATGTAACTCAATCCGGCAAAGAGAATGCGTTGAAAAACAAACTCAAAAAAGTCGAAAACATGAAATCTTTTCAAGCCAACATTGAGGACATCATCCTAGGAACAGATACAGCCGTGATGGTCATCAATGAAGACTCAGTATATTTAAAGCAAGGTGAAATCAAGAATTTCAAAGGCCGAACTATTTGGGTTCTAGAATTTGATGAGCACAATAAAATCCATCATGTCAGAAGGTATTTAGACTGGAATTGAGTTTTTGAGGCAATAAAAAAAACCGCCCTGAAGGCGGTTTTATTGTTGGTGGAGACGGCGAACGACGAAGTAAATATTAAGTTGTTGATATTAAAGTAATTAATATCATGCATTCTTAGAAAACCTCCTCGTTACCACCGTAATTACCACACTAAATTTTCATTGCAACGTTGAATTTGACTAACATAAATTGAGATTTTAGCTTGTTCAGGCAAGTTCGATTCTCAAATCAGACTAAAAACTTTTATCGAGGCAAAGAAAATGAACAACTCTCAATTAGTCAAAAACCCAACTCAAC
>JBPOFV010000360.1:0-3158 GCA_051252335.1 Marinicella sp.
CAAACGCGGAGACTATAAACCATATGTATTGAAATCAACGGACCAAGGAAAGTCTTGGAAACAAATTACCAATGATTTACCTAAACGTGGTTCAGCTCATACCATCGTTGAAGATCATGTTGATCCCAATTTGTTATTTGTTGGCACTGAATTTGGCGCATTTTTCACTCAAGATGGCGGTGACCATTGGCATAAATTAAGTCGTTTGCCTACCATTGCTGTTCGCGATTTAGAGATCCAACCACGTGAAAATGATTTAGTTATTGGTACTTTTGGTAGAGGTGTTTATATACTTGACGATTACACACCATTACGTGCACCTCTTGCTGACGTCAAGAGTGCAGAAGCCACTGCATTCCCAGTTAAAGACAGCTGGTTATATATTGAAGGAGATCGATTCGATGATCGTGAAAAAGGATCCTCTGGCAGTGAATTTTACACCGCTCCTAACCCAGCTTTAGGTGTCACATTTTCATACCATTTAAAAGACGGTTACCAATCACTGAAAAAGCAAAGAAGAAGTGCTGAAATCAAAATTGAAAAAAATGGTGGCGACACCCCTTACCCTTCTTGGGATGAATTGAGAGAAGAGGATAATGAAGAAAGTCCCAGTGTATTTTTCTTGGTTGAAGATGATAAGGGTAATGTGGTCAGCCGTGTTCCAGCTAAAAGCAGCAAAGGCTTTCATCAAGTACAGTGGGACATGCGCTATCCTGCACCAGATGCGGTTAAGCTAACTAAACCCAGTTGGATCCCTTACTGGGCTTCTGAACCCATGGGACCATTGGTCATACCAGGCAACTATCAAGCCACTTTAATGAAAAGACAAGGTGGTCAGTTAACGGCATTGACTGATGCCCAAACTTTTGTAATTAAATCAATGGCTAACAGTCCTGAAATTTCAGACAATCCAGAAGCTGTATTGGCATTTAAAATGGAATTAGCTGATTTACAAAGAGCTGTGAATGGCGCCAATGGTAAAGTCACAGAAATGGACAATCGGATCAAGCATCTCTACAAAGCAGTGGATTTAACCACCATGAAAAATGAAGATGCCGCTCAAGAAATCAGGGATTTAGCAGGTCGAATGTCTCAATTAAAAGTCAAGCTTCGAGGAGACAGAACCATTGCTTCCAGACAAGAAGCTGTACCTTGGTCAATATCACAACGGGTTGGTAATTTATACGGTGGACTCATAGAGTCACAAGCCGATATTCCAGGAAATTATCAAACCTCAATGAAAATTGCTCAACAAGATTTTTCAACAGCGTTGAAAGAGTTGACCATGATTGAAGCTGACTTATCGGCTTTTGAAACTGAACTGGAAGAAAATGGTGCGCCTTGGACACCAGGTCGAATGCCATCTATGGGTGTTAAATAATTAATATATAAGCAGGAAAACTAAACACCAAGCTAACCATATGTTATCTTGGTGTTTTTTTATGTTTGCTTTCAGCTAACCATATGTTCACTTCAGCCTCTAGAATCGCAGTATTCAGCTTAATGATTGGCATTCTTTTGATCTCTTGTCAAAGGAGCAAGCCAGACTTAGCCAGATTGTACCGCTCTAACAACCACTCTAACATTGAACAACCTCCTGTGATATTGATACATGGCATCATGGGCAGTAAACTCAGAGACATCAATAGTTTAGAAGAAATTTGGTTTGGTAATCTGATTCAACTGCTGTTTTCCAATTTTTCTTCCATTAAACTTGCCATAGACCCTGATACCCTTGAACCAATAGGTAATCAGCTTGAAGCATTTGAAATTGCTGATCAAGCCGCAGGTACAGATTTTTATCGAGCCATCATAGAAACGCTACAGAACTATGCCGGTTATCAATTGAGCGAACCTGGACAGTATGATCCCAGTGTTAAACGAAAATTGTACTTATTTAACTATGATTGGCGACAAGACAATCACATCAGTGCCAAAAAACTGTCTGAATTCATTAAAAGCATTCAAGATGACCACCAAGACCCTGATTTGAAGTTTGATGTCATTGCTCATTCTATGGGGGGATTGGTAACACGCTATTATTTACGTTATGGCGAAACAGATGTTTTGAACAACAATGACTTTCCAATGAATTTAAGTGGTGCTAAAAACATTCGAAAAGTGGTGCTGTTAGGCACCCCTAATTTAGGTTCTGTTGGCTCTGTTAAGTCTTTTATTAAAGGCTTAAAAGTAGGCTTAAGAAATGTTCCGACTGAAGTTTTGGTGACCATGCCAAGTGTTTATCAATTATTTCCGCACAGCATCAATAATTGGATCATTGACACCAGTGGTAACTCATTGAATTACGATGTGTTTGATATTGAAACTTGGCAACAATTCCAATGGTCAATATTTGATCCTAAGGTACAAGAGCGCATTCTGAATGATTTCGATGACCAAGAATTGGGTCAAAAATACATAGAAACATTAATCGCTTATTTTCACAAACATATAGAACGGGCACGCCGTTTCGTTTGGTCATTAACCATACCAGTAGAAAACCCGAACTACAGTTTAGTGGTTATGGGTGGCGATTGTGAGTTAACTCCAGCTAGATTACTGTTAGAAAATGACCAAGAAAATCGACCAATCTTAAGGTTAAGGCCCAATCATATCAAACACCCTAAACCCAATTTGGATTACCACGCACTGATGTTAGAACCAGGAGACGGTACAGTGACTAAAGCCTCCTTATTGGCCAGAGAAGCTTTGGACCCAACTATACCGAGGCATAAATACAGTTTTTACCCAATAGATTACCCTTATTTTTTATGTGAACCTCACTCAACATTAACTTCCAATATTAATTTTCAAGACAACTTATTGAATATTTTACTCAGCCGTTAACAGCCATTGTATGATATTAAACTATGGAGTTAACTAACAAGACGGGGCCAATAAAACTTAATGAAAACAGCACAGAGCCAGTAATTCCCATCACCATTAAACTGTAAACTACTTGAAAAGACAAAACATGAGGTCGACTCAATGCACTGTTGAGTAAAGTCTGGTAAACCACGTCGATGAATCGTTTAATTTCAGCAATCCTTAATTCAAACCATGCAATCAATGATTTAACATACAAAACCATAAAACCAAGAATTAACTCGATACCACCCAAATCAATTAAATAAACCAGTTCTGGCATAATCATCGCT
>JBPOFV010000361.1:0-3156 GCA_051252335.1 Marinicella sp.
AATAAATACTGTTCAGTGACTAAGGAGTCTGCATCCACATAGCCACCAGCAATAACAATGGCTATCCGTTTTGCAATTTGGTAATCATGCTCAGAGACCATGTTGCCTTCAGCCATGTTGGCTAAAATCATTTCCATATTGGCGATGGCAGGTTCACCGGCCACACGTATGGTTTGTTCATTGGCAGGTGCCACATAGCCTTTTTCATGTAAATAATTAACCTTGGCTTTAGCCACATGCAATATTTCTTTGGCATTCATCACCACTTCGGTATCAGCTTTCAGAAAACCAATTTCTTTGGCTTCAGCTGCACTGCCTGCAACAGCCGCCATCGCGACCTTTTTGAAATAGTGTTCTAGCATCGGGTACAGGTCTTTACCAAATGATTCCTTAGCGGTGCGTCGGGCAATTTCTTTTAAGCCGCCACCAGCAGGTAATAATCCAACGCCAGCTTCAACCAATCCTATGTATGTTTCAAATGCAGCTACTACAGAGGTGGCGCTCATGGAGAATTCACAACCACCGCCCAGTGCCATGCCACGAGTGGCCATGATGGTAGGAACTGCGCTGAAGCGCAAGGTTTGAGAAGTTTGTTGGAAAAAATCCACAGATCGTTCTACGGCATCAACTTGACCCGCACTGATGGCCATCGCGGCTGGTGCTAAATTAGCTCCCAATGTAAAGGGTTCTTCCGTTTGCCATACGATCAGCCCTTTATAGTCTTTCTCAGCAATTGAAACAGCTTGGCGCAATCCTTTGAGTACACCTTCAGCAATGATGTGTTTTTTGGTTTTAAAACTGGCAATGGCTATGTTGTCACCTTGGTGCCACACGCGTATGTCATCATCCTCAAAAATGGTTTCACCAAAGTTCGGTTGTTCAGAGATTAATAAGTCAGGGAATAATTGACGATCATAAACGGCAGCTTTTGAGCGAGCTTTCATGCAATTTTCAGCTGCTGAATACGAACCATCGGCAGCATGAGCACCATCGACTTTCATCACCCAGCCAGGCATTGGACTTGAGGCCATGGTTTTGCCAGCATCGATGTCATCTACAATCAATGAGACAATGCGGTTCCAACCAGAAGCCTGCCAAGTTTCGAATGGGCCTTGGCCATACCCAAACCCCCAGCGAATGGCAAAATCAATGTCTCTGGCAGTATCAGCAATGTGTTCCAGTTGGGAGGCACAGTAATGGAATAAGTCACGGAAAATTGACCACAGGAATTGAGCTTGAGGAGAGTCTGTTAAGGCGTGTAAATCTGACAAACGGTCTTGTGGATTGCCTTTTTTCATGATTTCCAAAACGCGTGGATCAATTTCAACATGCTGCGCCCTGTATTCGCCTTTATCGGTATCTAAGACCAGAATGTCACGGCCTTTTTTCATGTACACCCCAGCTCCTGATTTTTGCCCCAAAGCACCTTTTTCAATCAATGCTTGCATCCAGGTCGGTTGCTCAAAATGGGCATGCCAAGGGTCGTCTGGTAAACCAACTTTCATGGTGTTGATGGTATGTGCCAAGGTATCTAAGCCCACCACGTCAGCTGTTCTGAATGTAGCAGACTTAGGTCTGCCAATCAGCACACCTGTTAATGCGTCAATGGTTTCAAATGGTATACCAAATTGTGCGCCATGATACATGGTAGAAACCATCGAAAAAACGCCAATTCGATTGGCTATGAAGTTAGGGGTGTCTTTGGCTATGATGACACCTTTACCTACCACCGAAGTTAATACTGATTCAAGTTCACTGACCACCTGTGGGTTGGTGTTGTCAGTTGGAATGATTTCAACTAAATGCATATAACGTGGTGGGTTAAAGAAATGGACACCACAAAATTTAGATTGTAAAGAAGCCGGTAAGACAGTGGCTAATTCATTGATGCTTAAGCCTGACGTGTTGGTGGTAAATATGGCGTCTTCATTGACGAAATCTTCAACCATGTCATAAACGGATTTTTTGATATCCATGCGTTCTGCGACTGCTTCAATGATGAGGTCGGCTTGTTTTAATTTTTCAAGATCATCTTGGTAATTGGCAGGCTCAATCAAGGACAGCGTGTTACTGTTGCCCAATGGCGCTGGTTTTAATTTTTTCAAACCGGCCAAAGCTTTATTAACAATACCATTTTTATTGCCTTCTTTAGCTGCCAGGTCAAAAAGGATGGCGGGAATCCCTGCATTGGCAAAATGAGCCGCAATTTGTGCGCCCATGACACCAGCACCAAGAATGGCCACTTTTCTTATATTTTTAGTCTTCATTGTTGTTTCCGAAATGGTTAATAAGTTCAAGCTTATGAATGGAGTCATAAGCTGTTCTGATTTGTTCAGCCTGTTCAACGCTGATGATGCCTGCTGCTAAAGTTCGATCGATTAATACATCATAGTTTTTTGTGGTTAAGGCAAAACCAGTGGCGTTGGTGACTGCATTTTCTATATTCTGTACATGACTTAGCTGTTCAGAGGCCTGAGCAATTTGGGCCAATACACTGTTGTTTTCAACCAACTGTTTAATTTTATCCGCATTGACCAATGAGAGGCTTTTGGGTGCAGCAAAGCTGGCTTGATGGAAAGGTTTTCCCAATGGGAATATCATGATTTTCAAAGCCAATGCGGTGAACCGAGAAAATGCACTGTTGATACATTGGTTGATGGCTTGTTGGCTGAGGAAAAAGCTGTCACGAAAGGATTGTTTTAAGATGAATTTAGTGTTGTTGTCATTGGCTGGTTGATTTTTGTGGTTGTTTTTATATTGTCTGAGTACCGCCATTTGAATGATCAGTTGTTGGTTGCATTGAGCCAGGAAGCCGGTAAATTCAGTGTTGTTTTCAGCTTTAAGTGACCATTTGATTAAAGCCAAATCAGCGATAAATGCATAGGTGCTACTCATTCGACGAATTAAGTTTTGATGCTTAGATTTTGGCCAAATAAATCGTCCCAGCCAGGAGGTTCTAACGGCATGCACCCAAATTTTGGCTAAATTATTTAAGATATATGCCAAATGTTTGAATAAATAATAATCCAGCTTTTTACTGTCAATATGAACTTGATTGAGTAACTCAACTTCTTTTTTATACCAGGGATGAGCCGATAAGGCGACTTTTTTCATCAATGGTAACTGATTGATTTCATGGGAATTTCCATCTAATTC
>JBPOFV010000362.1:0-3141 GCA_051252335.1 Marinicella sp.
AACTGAAACATTGAGAAAGTCATCACTGCGCAAGTGCTTGTCTCGGGCTGGGTGGTTAGAATTAACGCTGTTTGTTTCAACGGTCATTTGAATGTTGGATTTTGATGGATCTGATTCATCATATTCAAATTCACCAGAAAAAGAATCAAAACGACCATACAACCAACTAAAGCCCAGGTGTTTAATTTTAAACTGAACAAAGGCATGAGCGCCTTTGGTATCGATTTTGTATTTATCAGCCAAGACATAGCCAGGGATTAATAAAGCCAAAATAAGTAATGTTTTTCTAATCATTTGTATTCCTATAACATGCGTTTTAATGTGTTGTCATTATCTATAAAATGATGCTTCAGTGCACCTAATATGTGCAAACCAACCAAGGTCATCAATAAATATGACAAGTTTCTATGAATCCAACCCAGTGTATCTATTTGGGTGGGTGAAAAATGTGAAAGAGCCGGTAAATTAATTAAATCAAAAAGGTTTTTCGACTTGCCGTCAGCTGTAGTCATCAAATAACCACAGACCAAAATGATCATGACGAATAAATAAAACATTCGTTTAATCCATTGAGCCAAAAAAGACTCTAATTTTTTATGGTTTAAATCAGCTAAGGTTGTTGGTTGAGAAAACAGCCTGATGATGACCCAACACCACAACAATAATAACGAACAACCCGCCAGAATATGAATCTCGGGTAATGTTTGGTACCACGAATTGTAATAATCCAAATCAACCATAATCCAACCGGTGAAAAAAAGACCGAGCACCAATAGCGCACAAGTCCAATGTAAGAGTCGTGTTATAACACCGTGTTTTTCAAGAGTAATGGGTTTATTCATGGTTTACCAATCGAACTCAGCAATGACTGGAGTGTGATCTGAAGGTCTCTCCCAAGTTCTGGGCTCAACATCTATATAAGCAGCAGTAACCGCTTCAGACATGTCTTCCGAACATAAAATTAAATCAATTCTTAGACCCAAACCACGAACAAAACCATTCATTCGATAGTCCCACCAACTGAATAACCCCGAATCTTCATGCAACAATCGAAAACTGTCTTGAAAGCCTAAGTCTAAAATGCGATTCAAGGCATTGCGTTCATCAGTGGTACAAAGGATTTTTTCATACCATTTTTCTGGGTCGTGTACATCTCGATCATCAGGTGCAATGTTAAAATCACCCAATACCACCACATCTTCATATTCTGTCTTTTGTTGTTCAATAAATTGAGTAACTTTATCTAACCAATTGAGTTTATAAGTAAATTTTTCAGTTCCCGGTGCTGAACCATTAACCACATATAGATCAATGATACGTACATCATTGACAGTGGCTGCGAGAATTCGGCGTTGAGGATCATCTAAACCAGGGACATCAGTTATGACATCCTCTGGTTGATGTTTGGCGATGATGGCCACACCGTTGTAAGTTTTTTGCCCAGAAAAAACCACATGATAGCCAGCAGACTCAATGGCATCCTTGGGAAACACCTCATCTGTCATTTTGGTTTCTTGTAAAGCCAACACATCTGGCTGTGCGGATTCTAACCATTGCAAGACATGTTCCAAACGGACATTCAAGGAGTTGACGTTCCAAGAGGCAATTTTCATAGTAAAAATGACGAAAAAAAAGAAATTGTACCAAACAATCTAGGTACAGTTCCTTAAAGGTTAATAAAACATAACAAACAAGATAACCAATAACATAAAATATCAGCAGTTAAAACAAATCATCTGACATGCTACGCATCATAGGAATTGATCCTGGTTCACGCTTTACTGGTGTTGGGATCATTGATACACACAATCAAAAAATTCAGCATGTACATCATGAGACAGTGAAGTGTGGTGATGGTGATTTTCCAGACCGACTAAGAACTATATTCGTAGCGGTCAATAAATTGATCAATCAATACCAGCCGAATGAAATGGCCATTGAGACTGTATTTATGGCTAAAAATGCCAATGCTGCCTTAAAATTAGGCCAGGCAAGGGGTGCAGCTATATGTGCCACGGTGGTTAATGATATTGTCGTACATGAATATGCGCCTAAAGCGATAAAACAAGCGGTGGTTGGGAAAGGTGGTGCAGATAAAGGACAAGTACAGTATATGGTAAAACTGCTATTAAACATGACAGAAACAGTACAAAATGATGCTGCAGATGGGTTGGCCGTAGCCATTTGTCATGCCAATAACCGTTGGGCCCAGCAACGATTGGTAGCTAACAACACCAGCAATTGGAGAAACTTTAAATGATAGGAAGGTTACAAGGCGTGTTGGTGCATACTGATCCACCGTCACACTTGATTGTTGATGTCAATGGTGTGGGCTATGAAGTCGAGGCCCCAACCAGTGTGTTTTTTGAATTACCTGAACTTAAACAACAGATCACCTTGGTTATTCATCATTTGGTGCGCGAAGATGCATCCATATTGTACGGGTTCAGAAGTTTTGCCCAACGAGATTTGTTTCGGACCCTGTTAAAAGTGAATGGCATCGGTGCCAAATCCGCTTTAGCCATACTATCTACAATGAGTTCCGCTGAGTTTGCGCAAGTGATACAAGAACAAAATGTAACAGCTATTGTTAAAGTGCCAGGCATTGGTAAAAAAACAGCCCAGCGACTGATCATAGAGATGAAAGATAAGGTTGATGTCAGTACCATTGCAGGCGATGATCCCAATCAACCTCAAGCCAGTCGTTTTGGTATACAGGCTGAAGCTGAAAGCGCCTTACAAGCTTTGGGCTTCAAACCCATGGAAGCTTCGCAAATGGTTAAAAAAGTGGCCAAAGATGACATGAGTGTTGAGCAAATTATTCGAGTCTGTCTACAGCTTAAAGGAGCTGGTTGATGGGACAAGGTGATTTTGGAGACGGCTTTGGAGAAGATTTTATGGAAGATCGTTTAATGGGTGGTATGGCTGAAAACTCACAAGAAAGAATAATTGAAGCCAGTATCAGGCCACAAACTTTGCGTGATTACTTAGGCCAAAAAGAAGTCAAAGACCAAATGGAACTATTCATTCAGGCAGCGAAAAACCGCAGTGAATCCTTAGACCATGTGTTGATTTTTGGCCCGCCAGGTTTAGGCAAAACAACCATGGCTCATGTGATTGCCAATGAAATGGGTGTTCAAA
>JBPOFV010000363.1:0-3140 GCA_051252335.1 Marinicella sp.
TGAGTGTCTCAAGAGGATGCGAATTATAACCACACTTTCGCTCCTGTAAACCCCTTTGTGACAATTTAGTGAAATTAGTTTGAAGCTTTCGTAAAAGGTGACTGTATAGCAGGTTCTAAATCACAGATTTTAAAATTCGGGATTAGCTCATTCATATCCAAGGGCTGGCAATATAATTCACTTCTGACAAGTAATGATAGCACGCCTTGGTAAATCATAACCCTCAGTGGTCTGACCAGTTTCCATATCAATAAATTCTGGCAAAGAATGAAAACGCATCCAATCTGTTGAACGTTGCTCTGTTATCGTGGTGGTGCTGACATCAATTACTTCCACGCTTTTCATACCTATACGTTCCAGCCACAAGCACAACATATCCGTACTGGGTAAGAACCATACATTGCGCATTTGTGCGTAACGATCTTTTGGAATCAAACAAGTTTGTTCGTCACCATCCACAACTATCGTTTCTAAAACCAAGGCTCCATCTTTTACCAACAAACTTTTTAAATGTTCTAAATGAGCAATGGGTGATTTGCGGTGGTACAAAACGCCCATAGAAAATACCACATCAAAACACTGCATATATTCCGGCATGTGCTCCATTTTAAGTGGCAAGATTCCTGCTTGAGATTTTATGTATTGATTGACCGCCCAAAATTGAACGTTTTGTAACAGACCAGGCTCAATACCTAATAACAATTCTGGTTGTTGCTGAGCCATACGCAACAGATAATAACCATTACCACATCCCACATCCAAAACGCTTTTATAAGCCAAGTCAGGTAAGTGGGGCTCGAGACGTGACCATTTCATGTCAGAACGCCACTCTGTATCTATATAAGTATCAAACAATTGAAAGGGGCCTTTGCGCCAGGGATGTAATAACTCTAATTGTTCTCTCAACTGTAATGACACATCTGCTGATAACGAAGCATGGGCAGTCACCGCAGCAGCCGTTAAATCAATTGACTCAGGTTTTAATTTTGGTAATGCTTTGAACGCATTTAACCACTTGGGTAAATCACCTTGATTGATGTTGTCGATGACTTGTCGAGTAATGGCTTGTAACACATGTTTATGAGGAGCCACCTTACTGGCTTCTATTTGCTTCCAAATTGAAGCCAATTGTTGTTCAAATACAGCTTGGCGCATTATTTCACACAGACGAATGAAACAAAGTTAAAGGCACGAAACCACACTTCAATTTGGGTGAAACCAGCCTTTGCCAGCCTCTCTTTCCATTGTGCAACGGTATCAGGCAGCAAAGTATCCTCTAAAGCTTGACGCTTCCTGGCAATTTCACCGTCACTATAACCGTTTATTTTTTTATAACCATGGTAAGCATTAATTAAAGCTTCAGATGATTCCACTTTTTCTGACAAGACAAACACACCACCCTGGTTCATGCCTTGATAAATATTTTTAACCGCCGCATCTCGCATTGAAGGGTCGATAAACTGTAATGTAAAGTTACTGATCACCATACTGGCATCATTGATGGCGGTTGCTGATAAATCTTGTTGCTCAACTAAAACAGTATTATTTACTTGTTGAGTATTGAGCAATTGTTTCAAACCAGCGATCATCGCTTCAGATATATCAATGGCATGGATGGTGACATTTTTGGGGCCCAAAGCCTGATCAAGTGTCAAGCTAACCCCCCCTAATGATGCGCCCAAGTCATAGACATGTGTTTTCGATTTCACATGTTTCATGGCAAACATGGCTATCCCCTTTAAAATGGTGTCATAACCAGGCACTGAACGTTTAATCATATCTGGAAATACGGCAACCACTTTTTCATCAAACGCAAATGACTTGATGGCACTGAATGGCTCAGAGAATATATTGTCTTTATCACTCATGAAGCAGCAAAATTATAAGTATGGAATTTGCATTCAACCTGGCGGCCAGCTCATCTGGCGCCCTGCCATAAAATGCATGTGAATGTGAAAAACAGTTTGTCCCGCATTCTCATTACAATTCATCACGATCCGATAACCTTCATCCTCTACCCCAACTTCTTTGGCATATTCATTAATGGCTAAGTGAATTTTAGCCATGTAATCAATGTTGTTCGCATCCAGGTCATTATGTGTTGCAATTCTTATTTTGGGAATAAAAAGAACGTGAATTGGCGCTTGTGGATTAACATCTTTAAATCCTAACACGTCATCATCTTCATAAACGATGTCTGCAGGAATTTCTTTGCTAAGTATTAAATCAAAAATGGTTGGTTCCATGAGAATTCCTATAAATGTGTGCGACTGGCGAATGCGTGCGCCAATGTACTGTTATCAATATACTCCAAATCTCCACCCAAGGGCACGCCATGAGCCAAGCGGCTGGCTTTGATGCCACCTTGTTCGGCGATGTGAGCTAAATATTGAGCCGTGGTCTCCCCTTCTAAGGTTGAACCTGTAGCTATGATAAGTTCTGTGCACTCAGGTTTAGACAACATGTTAACCAATTTTTCAAGCTTCAAATCTGCAGGGCCAACGCCATCCAGTGGAGAAAGTTTGCCATGCAAAACGAAGTATTTTCCATTGTAATCAGTCGCACTTTCAATGTGGATGATATCAGCTGGTGTTTCAACCACACAAACCTGATTGTAGGGTCTATGCGGATTCATGCAAATCTTACATTTGGCATTTTCAGTTAATGTTCTACACTCTTCACACTCATTGACTTTGTCAATGGCCTCAAGCATGATTTCAGCCAATTGTTTACCACCTGCCTGATCTTTTTGTAACAAATGAAACGTCAGCCTCTGGGCAGTTTTTGGTCCCACGCCAGGTAAAACTTGAATGGCTGACATTAAGTCACTAATCAATGACATCAGAACGGCATTTTGAAGCCAGGTGGTAAATTTAACCCCTCAGCTAACCCACCCATATTTTCTTTCTGTAATTCAGCAACTTTATTTAAAGCATCATTAAATGCTGCTATCAATAAGTCTTCCAACATTTCATGATCACCATCAATCAATTCATGGTCAATTTTGAGGCTCTTGACTTGTTGTTGTCCATTCATGGTGATTTTCACAATGTCTCCACCTGCTGAACCATGGACTTCTTTATTGGCCATCTCCTGCTGTGCTTGCTGCATTCGTTCTTGCATTTTTTGCACTTGTTGCA
>JBPOFV010000364.1:0-3139 GCA_051252335.1 Marinicella sp.
AAGTTGATGTGATGTCGCCAGTGATTTTAAATCGGAATCATCGATATGCTTGGCTAAAAACTGAACAAATGGTTTGCTGATTTGGCTGATTTCAACATATTCAATAAGTAAAGTTTTGAGATCAGCCGATTGGCCTTTAAATTGGTATAACTCATCACCGCTGACCTGCCAATGCGCCAGTAATTGATTGACTGAATGTTCATGGTTTTGAGCAATTATTCCCAATGAGTCACCAGGCTGATATTGGATGATCTCAGGATCAATTGCCAGCTCAATGTGAAAAGTATTTTTAATTGAACCATGTCCAGTTATCTTTTGAATGTTAAGAATTTCAGCCGCATAGGGGTTTTTTCTGCTTATTGCTATTTGTGTAGGTGTGGTTAAGTGGTTATTCAGGGGTAGGGTGGTGATGTTGTCCTGGCTCACACGTTCTTTAAATTCAGAATCAAGGCGTTTAACAACAGCATTTACCCACAGATTGGCTTCTGCTTCAAAGTCGACGTCACAATCAATGCGGTCATTAAATCTGGTGGCACCCAGATCAGCCAATCGATCATCAATTTCTTTGCCAGTCTGGCAATACAATTCATAACTGCTGTCACCTAAGGCCAAAACACTGTAATTTAAATGAGTTAACTCAGGTGCTTTTTTACTGAATAACTGTTCATAAAATAATTCAGCATCATCAGGAGCCTCACCTTCACCGTGGGTACTGATTACTAAGGTGATGTAGGATTTTTTGGCCAAATTCTTAACGGTGAAATCTGCCAATGAAAATAATTCTGTTTGTAAGCCAGTTGCTTCAGCAGTTTCTTTTAATTGGATAGCTACGGATTCACTGTTACCCGTTTGGCTTCCATATAAAATGGTGAGTTGTGATTCAACAGCAGGAACACTAGCTTGCGCTATTTGGTTAGGCATATTGGATTCAGCAGATGCTGCCAAATAGCCAGAAAGCCAGAGTTTTTGACTGGGTTCTAATTGTTTAATCAGGACCGAAAGCTGGTTCCATTGATCAGGTTCAGATGTATTTTTAGGCCACTCTATCAGTGGCAATGTATTTAAGTTCACAAGCACTACTTCGTAAATAATGTTTTCGAAGTTTAGACGGCTAAACGGATGATGTGAACTGCATAAATTCTATATGGTTATGCTCAATTGTTATGTCAGCAATCTATAAATGCAAAAAAAAAGACTTTCTTCCATAGAAAGTCTTTTCTAATAAGGCTATTTTCTAAATGTTATTTGGGTTCTAAACGAACAGCTCCATCCAGCCTGATTGTAGTTCCATTCAAATACGTATTTTCAATGATGTGCTCAGCCATTCTGGCGTACTCAGAAGGTTCACCTAGACGAGAAGGAAAGGGTACTGAGGCACCTAATGCTGCCTTGATGTCATCTGGCAAGCCAGCGACCATAGGTGTTAAAAATACGCCAGGAGCAATGGTCATCACTCGAATTCCAAATCGGGTCAGTTCACGTGCCATAGGCAAGGTCATACCAACTATGCCTCCTTTACTGGCAGAATAGGCAGCTTGTCCAATTTGACCTTCAAAGGCAGCAACAGAAGCCGTGTTGATAATAACACCACGCTGGCCGTCTTCATCGGCGTCGTTATGTTGCATCAAATTAGCAGCGGCTTTAGACAAATTAAAACTACCGACTAAATTAACTTGAATTGCTGTATTAAAATGGGCTAAGGGCATGGGTTCTTCTCTACCTAATACGCGACCACCAGCCAGTACTCCGGCACAGTTGATGGCAACATTTATGCCATCAGAAAATGCGTAGGCTGCATCACATGCTTTTCTTATTTGTTCTTCTGAACTCACATCTGCTTGAAAAAAAGAAGCCTGTTTGTTGCCCAGAAGTTCAACTGCGGCATCACCAGCTTGGGTGTTGATGTCAATTAAGGTCACTTGTCCGCCATTTTGAACAATGTGTTGTGCACAGGCAAACCCTAAACCTGAGGCGCCTCCGGAAATGATTGCTTTTGTTTCTTTTAAATTCATAAATTAAGTTTCCTTAGTTTTGTGATATATCAATTGTGATTCTCATGGCTCATTTTTTAATGGGTGCATTAAATAACATAAACAATCAAGTCTGATGGCTTTGATGCTTTGAGTTATCATCGCAGGTACCACTTGTTTTTTTATTCGTACTTCACTGCCACTTTGTTCGAAGTAGAGGTCAGTGATGTCATGTCCAATTTGATCAGTTACTGAAAATGGCATGGGTGAATTTTCATGAGTTGTATGGCCGAATACAGTGCCTTCATCAATCAAGTGAAAATTTAAATAGTCCAAATCATCATTGATAACAAAATCAACCACTTCATCTGAGTCACCTTGAATGCTGATACTGATTTCAGGTTTTACTTTAACGGTAGAAAAAATAGTGAGCACTTGTTGGTGTTCTGCAATACCTGGAATTTGTTTCAAGGTTTTTAAATGAATTAAATTTTCAAGAAAGGTGTGGGTTTGTTCAATCCCATCTGCGGTTCCAGACATACCACATTCGATAGTAACTGATGGACAAAATGGAGCGAATGCGCCTGATTGAATACCATCTGGGCTGGTGAAATGTATGATTGTTTCGGAGAACAATGATGCTAAATTAACAAATTCACCATTGAGTGAGTTGATCCCCGCATAATGTGGATTTCTGCCAGAGTTGTTATGAATGTCGATACTTGCAAATGGCTTTATTCTTCTCATCATATCGGTAATAAAGGCCATTTTATTAGAGACATCATCACTTTGATGGTGAAGACCTGGCCAACATCGATTAAAATCAAGTTGTTGGTCGAGTTGTCTCAGGTTCATAGCGGCAGCTTCTACATTACCAAACAGTAAATAAATACTACGAGGTAATTGTAATTCATGGTGCTTTAATAAGGCTTTTATGGCATCCCAACCAGTTGTTTCATCACCGTGTTGTAAAATTGAAATGAATAAAGGTTGTTCTATTTTCCCTCTTAAATGAACCAAGGTGTGATTCTCGACAAATTTATTCAGCCCATCTGCATCGACATCGAGAATTCCAGTTGGTAATTGGTCAAGAATATTAATCATTTTGTGGGAACTTTCCAGTTTAAATTTGTTCAGAAGTTTTGCTGTGAATCGGATCAGTCAATAAT
>JBPOFV010000365.1:0-3118 GCA_051252335.1 Marinicella sp.
AGACCCGAGTATGGGTCGAGTCTGCCATTGATTTTCCAGAAGAAGAAATTGATTTCTTATCTGATAAAGGGTTAAAAGCACAACTGTCAAAATTAAATCAAACACTGAAAACCACACTCGAAAAAACCCAAACCGGCGTGGTGTTAAACCAGGGTATCAGCATCGCCATCATTGGCAAACCCAACGCCGGAAAATCATCTTTATTGAATTGTCTCACGGAAGAAGATACGGCCATAATCTCTGAAGTGGCTGGAACCACCCGCGATGTGATTAGAGAAGATGTTGTGATTGCTGGAATACCAGTACGTTTGATAGACACCGCAGGCATCCACGAAACAGATAACCCAATTGAACAACAAGGTATCCAGCGGGCATTAAAAGTAAAACAACAAGCTGATGTGGTGTTGCATGTGCATGATGGCAGTGACAAGAACCCAGTAGAATTCAGTCAAACATATAACCACATAACGGTGATCAATAAATCAGACATCATGTCAGATGATCATCAACATCCTCCTTCAGCATTGGTGGTTTCAGCCAAACAAAACCTCGGTATTGACTTAGTTCGACAAGCCATCGTTGAACAAGTAACAGCTGGCGGCCTGAATGAAAACAGTTTCACGGCCCGTGTCAGGCACATTGAACAATTGAAACTTACACAAATTCATATCGATGCAGCAGAAGTACAACTGGCGCAAAACCAAGGCGAATTATCCGCTGAAGAATTGCGCCTGGCACAAAACGCCTTGAGTGAAATCACCGGTGACTTCAGTTCAGATGATTTATTGGGCGAAATTTTCTCAAGTTTCTGTATAGGTAAGTGAAAACCTGAACCTTTCACTGAGGTGGCACGAAGCCAGGCAGCTTGTAAAACCTACCGTAGGTCCATGCCATTGAAATATGCTTACATCCTTTTTTCTTGCATATTTCTGTGTAAGATAATGGCATGCAAATCACCTCGATTAAAACCAAAATACTGATGTTGTTGCTTACCATCACCTGTGTGGTGGTAATCAGTATGGCTTTATTGATGCAGTTTGGATTTAAACAGGGCTTCAACCAATATAAAAAATCTTTAGAAAAAGACTTGAATGACCGTGTGGTTACAGCACTAGAGGCACATTACTCAGAAAACCAGTCGTGGCAGTTATTTTCAGATGATCCTCGCGCTTGGCATGAGTTAATTTTTGTCAGTTCGACCGATAGACGGTCAGAGGGAAAACCACCGGGTAGGAAAAAACAAAACAATAAATCAGGCCAAAGGCCGCCACCGAAAAAGAGGCCAGACCGAGGACCACCTGATCACCTAAACCCAAATAAACATGAGCCGCCAGGTGGCAGAAGGATGAGAAATCCAGAGCTGTCTAGCGTATTACCTTCGTATTCATTGTTCAACCAAAACCAGGAATTGATCATTGGTCAAGCCCATTGGGCAGATAATGACAGCGTGAAAATTGCAATAAAATATCAGAACGATGTGGTGGGGTATGTGGTCTATGATCAGCATGCAGAGCCGCAAATTAAACAAGACAAACAATTCAATGAAACGTTCGTGATGTTGTTGATCATGATCACAGGTGTCATGATATTGGTGGCAGTGTTATTTACATTTCCTGCAGCCAAATATTTTACCCGGCCTATCAGCGCATTGAATACAGCAACAAAGAAAGCGGCAGGCGGTGATTTTACAGTCAGAATAAACATTGATAGAAATGATGAGCTGGGGCAACTGAGTCAAAATTTTAACTCACTAACCAGCACCTTGGCTTCTAATGCTGAAATTCAAAAAAGAATGATGGCCGATATTTCACATGAGTTGAGAACGCCAGTGGCTGTTTTGTTGGCTCAAATTGAAGCCATTCAAGATGGCATACATCATGCCGATGAAAAAAGCTTGGAATTACTACATAACCAAACCAATGCATTACGCCATTTAATCAATGACATTCACCAACTCAGTGTAACCGACTTAGGCAGCATGCAATATCAAATGCGAGTAATTGATATTCAAGTTATTTTAGCAATGGCAATAGAACCATTCGAGTTAAGTCTGGCAGAAAAGAACATCACCTTAGAAAAGGCTTCAAAGACTGAACCGTTGTTGGTTTTAGGTGATAAAAACCGGTTGTTGCAAATGTTTACCAACTTACTTAGTAACTCGATTAACTACACCCAATCAGGCGGTACAATTAAAATTAAATCTTGGGAAGAATGTGACTGGTGTGTGGTTCAAATAGATGACAGTCCTCCCGGGTTGTTTCCGCATGAAATTGAGCAAATGTTTGATCGTTTGTATCGAGCAGACGGCTCAAGAAATAAGCAATTTGGAGGATCTGGATTGGGACTGGCCATTGTTCAAAATATAGTTGATGCCCACCAAGGCCAAATTCTTGCACAGGTTTCGGACTTAGGTGGAATACGTATGATTGTGAGGATTCCAAAGCATGTTTAAACCCCATATCTTAATAGTTGAAGATGAGAAAAATTTAGCTGAACTGATGAAAGACTACCTTCAGCGTGAGTCCTATGTTGTGAGTGTGTTGTCTACTGGTGATTCGGTGCTTGAATTCCTCAACCACCACCACATTGATGTGATGTTGCTGGATTTGATGTTGCCTGGTATCAGTGGTATTGAGGTGTGCCGTGAAGTGAGAAAAACCAGTGATCTTCCCATCATTATGACCACTGCCAGAGTTGAAGAAATTGATCGAATTTTGGGATTAGAAATTGGTGCCAACGATTATGTTTGTAAACCTTATAGTCCAAGAGAACTGGTGGCCAGAGTCAACGTTCAATTAAGACATTTAAACCCAACATCACAACCAAGCCCTTTTTTACAATTAAATCAAAAACAACTGACTGCCCAGGCAGCAGATAAGCGCATTGATCTAACGACAGTTGAGTTTAATTTATTATACAAACTCTATTCTCAACCGGCTCGAGTATTCAGCAGAAACCAACTGATGGATGCCGTCTACTCTGATGGAAGAATTGTTTCAGATCGAACCATAGATAGTCACATCAAAAAAATCCGCCAGAAGTTGAAAAAATTGACTTCGCATGACTTTATCAGTGCCGTTTATGGATCAGGATATAAGTATATGGATAAACCATAGTT
>JBPOFV010000366.1:0-3104 GCA_051252335.1 Marinicella sp.
ATCAAATCATTGAACTTGATACCACCACCTGGCAAGCCTTACGAACTGTGTTACCTGCTAATAATGGGCAAATTCAAGGCATAGATATTGGCATGGCCATGGGGCCAGATGGCCAATTGTATGTTCCTGGTTATGATTCGGACAGTATACTAAGAGTTAACCCAAATACTTCAGCAACCAGCCAATTTGTACCAACAGGGGCGAATGGACTGGATCGACCTCGTTCCATATTATTTCTTGATGACCGCATACTGGTTACTGCCTGGGGCAACCAAGCAATCTTTAGTTACAGCTTAAGCGGACAATTCCAAGGATCAGTCGTTACTGGGTTTCCTGGTGCTGCTGGGATGATAGCTGATGGTCCAGATCATATATTGGTAACCAGCGACACCCTAAGCACGGTTCGTCGTTATCAAATCAGTGATTTCAGCTTTGAAACTTTGGTACCCAATCGCAGTGGTGGATTGGCCGGCGCTACCTTTGTTTATCGGATAAATAAAATCAGTACCTCAACACCAATTACAGGCATGCGACAAGCATGGTTATCAGGGGTTGGAGAAATCAATGGAAACCAGCTTTTGGTTTCTGAATTCACCACCACTGGGGGTCAGTTTGGGGATGATTTTGATCCTGCCGATATCACCACAATATATTGGGGAGATGTTTTGTTTGAATTCACTGGTTGTCATATAGCAAGCATGAGCTATGATTCAAAACTCTCCGTTGATGGTGTCCCATTTGGGAGTGGTAGTTATGACGTCATGCGCCTCGCGCAGAATCCCAGCGGTACCTTATGTGATCAAACTGGATTCGACCAAATGCCAGACCAATCTTATATGACTGGTGTTTTTACAAACACAGCAGAGCGCAATGGAGAAGGGTTCACTATAGACTATTTAAATCCGACCCAAGCTGTAGTCACTTGGTTTACATATTTACCCATTGCGCCTTAAATTAACCTGATGATTTTGTTCTTAATAACAATGCACTGAATAAAGCAATGACTAAACCAACAGGTAATATTTCTAATAGGGTGATAAATGCTCTGAAATGAAATTTTGCATACATGTCTGAAAAATCAGCCATCTCCGCCATTGTTTTATTAATAGACGCTTCGCTCATACCTTGTAGTTTTAGGTTTTCAAGGTATGAGTTTTGATAAGAAGACATGAAATCTTGACCTGCCGTTTGATAATAAACTTCCCATGCGGCTACATAAAACAAAGATGCGATTAGTGTGATCAAAAAACCAATTAAAAAGGCTGTTTTAAATCCAATCACACCACCCAAATTATTTTCCCTGTGCTGTTTAACTGCCACAAATATCACCGACAAACCAACGATCATAATTAGATATCCGAACCACTCAGATTGGCTAAAATTGGTATCATTCACGGATGTCCACAACATCAAAGATGACACACCAGAAATGATAAGTGATGCAATTAACCCATTTACTAAGATAATTTTTTTCATAACAATTCCTCTTGTAGATTCAGTATTTATCTTACTCAATTATAATCAATTCACATCACCCAACCGGGTGAAATTCATTCATCTAGGTGTCATTCAAATATGCTCAGATCTTTCAATTTGTTTATGGCTTGGATCCGGTTGTTTACTTCTAACTTCATAAATCCATTTTTCAAATGTGTTTTAACTGTATTCACAGAAACAAACAGTTGATCCGCAATGTCTTGATTTGAAGTTCCTTCAGTTAGTTTCTGTAAAACTTCTACTTCGCGCTTGGATAAGCCAAGTTGAGAAATGGCCTCTGCGTTTTGCACAAAAGGCTGGTTGTTGTGTTTGTTTTGCAGCATCACTTTACTGAACCACATACCGACTGCGGTAAAAAACACAGCTATAATAAATACATACATATGCCAACTGACTTCTTGAAGCATCCATTTGTATTCTATTGTTTTTAACAGTATCAGTAATACTGACATTAACAAACCATAAATAATTACTGTTTTTTTCATCATTCAATTGTAATCAAAACTACCATAGTTTGTATCAATGCATATTGAGAAAACAATATATTTTACTGTTAAACCTTGAGTGCTTTTCGTACAATAATATATGAATCACATTGAGCTGTTGTATGAAAACCACATCTATATTGCTTTTACTTTTATTCTTTTTTTATTTCTCTCCAGTCAAAGCACAAGACTATCAAGTACAACAAGCGCATACCGGGGCTTGGTTCAATCTAGATGAATCAGGTCATGGCATCATGTTAGAAGTATTTAATGATGATTTGGCATTAATTTGGTGGTTTACTTTTGACCCTGATGGCAATCGCACCTGGTTTGGTGGTGTTGGTGGTATTGATGGGGACACCATAACTATCGACGCCAATCAAGTCAGTGGTGGCGCATTCCCCCCTCATTTTGATGCCAGTAATGTCAGCCAAATTCCATGGGGACAAATTATTTTCAGAGTCGATACTTGTGGACAAGGGTTGCTTAAATGGATACCAGTTATCGATGGCTATACAGCGGGTGAATTAGTCGTCAACAAGTTAACCAGTATTGAACAGTTGATTTGTGTTGAGCCGGAAGAAATTCTGAGCATGAACATTAATTACAGCGAAACTGTTCCAACCATTGACGGCACAATCAGCTCAGGAGAATGGGATGATGCTTTCAGGGGTGAGCTTATGATCAGCCCATCATGGTCGATCCCAGTGGCACTAATGACAGATGGCAGCCATATTTCAATTTTATTCGAAAACTTAGCAGGACCAGGAGGAATTAATGATGTACAACAGGCAGAAGTAGACACCCTGTTTCCTGAAGTCTTTATAAAAACCGATCCTGAGAATCCTGATTGGAATGGCAGTACACATTGGTTTCATGCATCATTTCAAGATTGTTATCGAGTCAGGGTTTGGAACATGGGTATTGGCTGTAATTTTTCATTGCCACAATGGTCAGCAACAAACTGGCCTCTTTCAACCAACCAACTGTCTGAAATTCAAATCAGCTATGAACGCTTAGGTTTGGTTGAAAACGAGTCTGCCGAAATATTACTTAATTTAAGCATGACCAGTGCCTTACTTGGCAATCAGGTTTACCACAACTGGCCAGCAGCTGCTGCAG
>JBPOFV010000367.1:0-3091 GCA_051252335.1 Marinicella sp.
GATAATCAGCTACTTTCAATACTTGTTGGTTAAACTTGATTTCATTAACTTTAAAAACAGCATCTAAATCCAATGACATTTTTGTAATGGGTTTAAGGGTTTCTAACGTATATCTAGTTTTACCTGTTATTGCTTTATTTTCAGGAAAGACATCAAAATCTAATTCAACGTGCTTAACAATCAACCCCCGTTGCAGTTCTGGCAACTCACCACCGGTCATCAAGGTGTAATGACTGGTAGTCGCTTTATTGGAAGTTAACTGCCCGGTTGTTGTGCAGCCTGCAATTAGTAAACATACCAGAATTACTTTTAGACCTTTAATCATTTTTATTTTCCTTTTTCAATTGTTCTTCTTTATAAGCTTGTTCTTTATATACCTGATAGGCATCGATGGCTTTTTCCTGCCTCAGAATTTTGCTCATTGGGTCAATTATCACCACATCTTTGGGTGTAATTGCTAATTCTTGCGGTGATGCCATGTCTAACGTAATCACTTCGCCATTGATTGAAACTTCAAGTGGCATTGGAAATGTAAAATCATTAGGTGCTTTCCAGTTGAGTATCAATTTTGCTTGCTCTCTTTTTTGTTCAAGAATGGGTAATTCGGCTTGATATAAATACACATCAAAAAACCATTGATAATCCTTACCAGTGATTTTGTTCACAATCTGAATAAATTCTTTGGTAGTACTGAACCTGGGTTGGAACTTCCCTGGTTTGGGATCACTCGTTCCATAAACCACTTCACTGGTTACCGAAAAAAATGCTGGGTCTCCAATCAACTCACGCAATGTATGTACAACTAATGCACCTTTGGAGTAAACATCACTAGCTGGCCCAATTTCAGACTTATACACTTGGTCATTATTCAAAACCTTATCCGACACCAGTGGAAATTGATTCTTTAAATTTTTTCTGTGTGAATGTAGGTAACTTTGAAAAGCTCGTTCACCACTCGAATATTGGGCAAACAGTGGTTGCATATAACTGCCAAAACCCTCATGTAACCACAAATCATCATAATTTTCGTTGGTTAACTGATTGCCAAAATATTCATGCGAAAACTCATGATACAGAATAAAGTCAAAGCCGTAACCATCCTTTTTATAATTATTGCCGTATGCATTGATGGTTTGGTGCTCCATACCTAAATGAGGTGAATCAACGACTCCAACCTTTTCATTGGCAAATGGATAAGGCCCAATCATGCGTTCGTAAAAGTTCAACATAACTGGTATTTCATCGAATAATTGCTGGGCTTTGTTATCATTTCGTGGCAAGTGGTAATAAACCAAATCGAAACTATTGCCATAGATGCTTTCAAAAGTATCGGTGATTAATTCAAAAGGGCCAATGTTAAAGCTGATGGCATAATTGTTGATGGAATTTAAAGTGCGCCAATGGTATGTTTTCCTCTCGTTTAATTCTGTGACACTTTGCAATAGCCCATTGGATGCAGCCACTAAGTTTTTATCAACAGTTATATAAATATCAGCCCTTTCTGGCTCAACCTGGGGATTATCGATACAAGGCCAAAATAAATCGCAGCCACCGCCCCAAACCACAGTAGCAACCCAATCTTCACCACCTTCGGTTTTAGACCAAACAAAACCACCTTCCCAAGGCGGTCTTTTCGCCACATAGGGCGTTCCTTCATAAACAACAGTAAGATTAAACTGACCCATCACTTCCTGTGGTAATTCAATCACCAGTTCACCATTGGGATTTTGGTAGCTTTCAACTGGTAATTGCTTTTGATTAAAGGTGATCTCTTGAATATTAAAAACCGCATCTAAATCAAGCGACATTTTTGTAATGGGTTTAAGGGTTTCTATTGTATAAATGGTTTTGCCAGATATCTTTTTGTTTTCAGGGAAAACATCAAAATGTAATTCAACATGCTTAATGATTAAGCCTTGTTGTAATTGTGTTAATTCGCCTCCCATCTTGATTGTGTAATCACTGGTGATTTTGGGTTTTGAGGCTAATTGGCCCGTGGTTGAGCAACCTGCCACAAAAAACAACATCAATATGCTTATTTTATTAAGCAAACTCATTGTTGATGCTCTTTGAGGGCATTCATAAATTTTCTATTTTCATTTAGGAAGTGATTCAAGTTAAAAACTTGGGTGTTATGGACTGCAATTTGGTAATTCAGCTTGAGTAATGTCTCTGAATGTGAGCGCAGTTTATCAGCTGTTTCTTGAATCAATTCATCTGACCCATCAATATCGCAAGTCTCAGGTAAGCGAGCAGCATAAGTGCCAGCCACTTCTACTGTAATGTCCCCGCATGAATCTATTATGGTATTTTGAAGAGCTATGGGTATCAAACTTCTCATGAATTCTCGATACGGTGCAACAGTTGAAATCAAATAATTATTTGCCATATCAGTTGAATAATAGGCAAAAGCAAGTACTTTTAAATGTTCACTTTCTATTAAATTGAATTGACCAGTACTCAGCATCTCTTCGTAAGTAGCACGATTGTTCCAAATACCATTAATTTGCGTGGCCTGATAGGCACCAATTACAAGCTGCTCATCACTGATTGTCTCATCACCATTTAAAGCGGCGACTGCGGTCATGGCATAATTATTCACCGCTGCTTGGTACTTCAATTCATTTTCAATAGATTCCTTGTCATGAATTAAATCTACGTACAATCGGTTTAACAAAACACTGGCTTGTCTTTCACCTGCCAACTCCTCATTCCAATTAGCAACCTGAATACCAATAAAAACACCTATTACAACGATTACTAAGTCAACAAATACTGCAAACCAGTTTTGAGTTTTTACATGATGAGTTACTCGTCTTAATAACATCAGTCATGGTCCTCAAACAATTGTTCTATTTTCAAGGTGAATCCCGTATGAATCTTTAGTGCTGGTCTTGATTCAGTGACTGGACAGGCTTTTACATGTTTTGTGACTCTGCGTAATATCATGGCTGATGCTCATTTAAGGCTTTCAAAAGTTTTTCACTCTCTAAAACAAATTGCTCAAAGTTAAAAACCTTGGTGTCATTGACTGCTATTTGAAACTGTAGGTTAAACAACATCTCGGGCAGTGAACGAAGCAGAATAGCTG
>JBPOFV010000368.1:0-3080 GCA_051252335.1 Marinicella sp.
GGAGAAACACCACTCTGAATGGCTACCAAGTCTCCTTGGTCATAAAATAAGTCACTGATGCCGGCAAAGAAACCTTTGTCTTCTCGAACCAATGGTGCCATTTGTTTACTTTCTAAGTTAACCATAATCACACCTTGGTCAAAATCAGAAACATACAATACAGATTCTTGGGTGTTACTGGTAATGGCTTTTATTGCAGTTAGAGAAGGTAAGGCCAAGATAGGTTCAACTTCATCACTGTTGTTACTGATTTTATAAACGCCAGTATTAAACGCATTGATGAAATATAAGTTTTGGCCTGATGAAACATGCATGGCTGTGAACAACATGGGCTGCTGTGTTTTTGGCATGGCAAAATTTTTCAGCAGCTCTCCCGTGCTCAATTTATACTTCGAAATCATGGCATGGCCAAAATTGACCTGCGTGGTGCCATTGTAATGAGGTAAGGTTGCAGAAGAGGTCCACAACAAGTCTGCTTTTTGATCAACCACCAAATCAATCACACCCCAAGGGCCTGTGGCTGGATCTGCTGCTGCAATAAACTCAGTAAATCCGCCGTCTTTATTGTATTGATAAACCGATCCAGATCTAACGCTGCCTAACAAGAAACGATCAGCAACAGCGTCATAGGCCAGGTTTTCAAACAACATTCCTGAGTAATGTTGGCTGACTTCGAATTCCTTGCTTCCAATACCAAAGGGCTCAGCGTTTTTATTCATACCGTCTTCAATGTATCCAAATACTTTGGTTTCTCTGATATTATCAAAGCCTTCCTTGTCTCCTATAGGATAACTCAATCCCGCTTTTTGCATTTCAATTAAATCATTGTATGCTTCGGTCTTTTTATCTTGTAATGCATAAGCTTTAGCCAATGCAAATTTAAAGTCAGGGTTAAATGGTCTTAATTCAATCAGTCTTTTTAGCACCAATTCCTGACGTGAATACTGTTCTGCTTTAAAAGTATTACCCGCCAGTTCTAACAATTGAGGAATGCTGTTTATTTTACTGAGGTCGTCCTTGAATGCTTGTTCCGGATCCAGTGCTTGGGCGTTGACGGCTAAATTCCAAAGTAAAATCAGACAGATAGATGTTTGTTTCATAATAGTTGGCATATTAAAAGTTCCTATAAGACCTCAACTGTTAATAGAGGTTCCATACAAAGCGCGGCATTTTAACAGAAATTATTAAGGGCGCAGGGGATATCTCTGAAGTGTTGGCCAATAATAACTGTTTCTGTAAGGTGCTTACTGATAAAATGGCCTTTTTTTCTTGCTTTGATCAATGAAACTTAAAAACGATTTATACCTGCGCGCCTTACGTCGAGAACAAACAGAACGAACTCCTGTGTGGTTGATGCGCCAAGCTGGTAGGTATTTACCTGAATATCGAAAGGTGAGGGCAGAAGCTGGGGATTTTATGACTTTGGCCAGCACCCCTGAAATGGCCTGTGAAGTCACCATTCAACCATTAGAAAGGTTTCCACTAGATGCGGCCATTATTTTTTCTGACATCTTGACCATTCCAGATGCCATGGGACTGGAGTTGTATTTCGTTCAAGGCGAAGGTCCTAAGTTCAAAAACCCCATCACCGACGCCAAGCAAATAGAACAATTGCCTGTACCGGAAGCTGAAGATTTACAGTATGTGATGGATGCCATTGCACTGACCACAAAAACCCTTGATGGTCGAGTGCCCTTGATCGGCTTTTCAGGCAGCCCTTGGACTTTATTGACCTATATGATTGAGAACGGCGGCAGTAAAACCTATGCCAAATCCAAAGCACTGCTCTACAAAACACCACAACTGGCTCATCAGTTGTTGGATAAGTTAAGCCAATCAATCATCAAGTATTTGATTGGCCAGATTCAAAGCGGGGCTTCGGCCGTGCAAATTTTTGACAGTTGGGGTGGTGTTTTAAGTCCGACTGACTTCAAGGCTTTTTCATTACAATACATGCAACAAATCGTTGATGGATTAAAAGCTGCAGGCTTTGGCGACACGCCAGTAATCTTGTTCAGCAAAGGTGCCAATCAAAGTTTAACCGCATTGTCTGAAACCGGCTGTCACGGACTGGGGGTTGATTGGACTATAAATATTGATGATGCCCAACACTTAACAGGTGGTAGGGTGGCATTGCAAGGCAATTTGGACCCTGCGACACTGTATGCGCCAGACAACTATATTGATCTGGCAGTGAAATCAGTTGTTGATTCATATGGCGACAAACCTGGCCATATTTTTAATCTAGGCCATGGCATGCAACCGGACATGTCTCCTGAAAAAGTTGGGGTATTGGTTGATGCAGTGCGCCGCCATTCGACAAAACCAAAGTTCCAGTGAAACATAAGCTAACACAATTAATTGATGTGCCTATTGGACGCTGGTCTGAGCACACGCTTCAAACCAACAATGGACTGACCTCCATAATGATCAAAAGAGACTATGCTGACTGGGTAGCCTTTATCAATGAGTGCCCTCACCAAGGTCGGCGCTTAGATTATGCTGAGGATGCCTTTTTAGAAACACCTGATGAATTGTTGGTTTGCCCAGCCCATGGTGCCACCTTTGACCCGAAAACCGGCTTTTCTACCAGTGGGCCTTGTGCTGGACAATCATTGACCGCTTTAACCGTTACTTTTGATGACAAGGATGTTTTCGTTGAACTCCCATAAAGACCTACTGGGTCTGATGGTCCGTTATGGTTTAGTTGGTGTGTTGGCCAGTCTGATCCATGCCGGTATCAGTTTGGCGGTATTGGCCTTGTTTGATATCCAGCCATTTTGGTCGCATGCAATTGGGTTTATCGGCGGTTTGATTACCGCCTATTTGGGCCATTACCATTATTCTTTCAAAGATGATGGCCAACACAAACACCGTTTTCCTAAATTTGCTCTCACCGCGCTAACCGGTTTTGTTCTGCACCAAAGCGGTGTATATCTGATGGTTAATCAAATGCAGTTACCTTACAAGACTTTGGCCTTACCTGTGGTGATGGTTTGTGTACCGGTGGTGACCTTTTTGATGTCGAAGTTTTGGGTATTTCGTAATACTCAACATTAAAAGGCACCAGCTTAAAGTCT
>JBPOFV010000369.1:0-3077 GCA_051252335.1 Marinicella sp.
GGACTGGATTTCAGGCATGTCGACTGGAATTTTCTACTTGAAGCAAGTTGAGTCCACAGATATATTGGTGGAGTTAGAAGCTTTATTTGGGGAAGGTGCTGACAATCCATTGGCTGGTATGTTTAGATTTTTACCATTGGAGCGATTGAATGCCATTATGGTAATCACTCCGCAAGAAGATTATTTGCACAAGGCCAAGGTCTGGATTGATCGCTTAGACCGAGCTGATTCAGATGGTGCCTCAAACTTATACGTTTACAGTGTCAAAAATATCAAGGCTGATGATTTGGCAAATTACCTGAATGATGTGTTTGGAGGTTCAGTGGGTTCAAATTCATCGCGCAAGGCAAGTGGTGGATCAGTGGTCTCAGGACAAAGCGGCAAAGAAGTCAGTTCTGCTGGTGCAAAGAGTACCAATACGTCTAAACGAAGAACAAGTAATAATTCAGGCTCGGGTATAAATGATATCTTCATCTCTGCAATTGAAGATTCTAATCAATTGTTGATTAAAGCTGGGGTTATTGATTATGAGAAAATTCAATCTGCGATTCAGCGCTTAGATATAGAGCCTTTACAAGTCTTGGTGGAGTTGAAGATCATTGAAGTTACCTTAAATGACTCAGTCTCTCATGGGATGGATTTATTGTTTGGTGATGGTGCACCATTGATCGACGGTGATTCAGTCGATACAGAAGTGGGCCCAGGGCCGTTAAAAACACCCTATAACTTTGGCACCACTGGCGCTAGAATAAACGGTGGTGGCATTGCATATCGATTTTTAGGCACTGATGCTGAGGCCAGATTGACCGCCTTGGAAGAAGCAGGACGTATTGCCTTATTGTCTAGTCCATCATTGCTTGTGTTGAACAATAAAAATGCGACCATTAATGTGGGTGACCAAATTCCGATCACTAATGTTGGTAGCATTAATACGGGAACCACAGGAACAATTTCTAGTACGCGGTATATTCAGACCGGTGTTCAAGTGGATATCACGCCAAGGGTTAATCCAGGCGGCTTGGTATACATGGAAGTCAGTCAAGACGTGAGTTCTCCAGGTACGCCAAGTGCGGCAGGTGGTACACCGCCCATATCAACCCGTCAACTAAATACCGAAATTGCCGTACAAAGTGGTAACACCATAGTAATGGGTGGACTGATCAGTGAAAACGATACCTTTTCAAGGTCGGGATTCCCTGTACTGAGTCGCATTCCACTGATAGGGAATGCATTTGGTTCAAAAACAAAGTCAGCCACAAGGACTGAGTTGATGTTGTTAATTACACCCACTGTAATTGAAAACCCAGAACAGGCCAGATTGGTTACCAAAGAGTATGCCAAGAAGTTCAAAGGCTTGAAGCCCATAGATGCAACTAAAATTAAACAAAATGATAATGAAGATGAAAGCGATGAAGAATAAATTGAAATGGATGCTGATGTGTTCAGTGGTAGTACTCGGTGGATGTAGTCAGCCTGAAGACTTGGAAACCAGTGTGAATAACCGTTGGTCGAATATGATTGCTGGAGAGTATGAAGATGCCTTTGCTTATTTTTCTCCAGCCTATCAAGAACTAGAGTCATTAACTGCTTTTAGTTTAAGGACGGAGACGGCCAAGCTTAAAATACAATGGCTCAATGGCGTATTTAAAAGCAAAGAGTGTCAAGACGATGTTTGTGCCGTAAAAATTGAGCTGGAATATCAGTACTCATTCCCCAGAAGAAGCATGGGGCAAATGAAATTGAAAACGGAAATCAAAGAAAACTGGATTAAAATGAATGAGCGTTGGTATTTTGTTCCGTCAGAAGAAAAAGACATCAAAACTGACTGATAAATGTTTCAATTACTTATACATTTTCCTGAAAAAGTGCTTGTTTCTTGAAACAAGATAAACTATCATTCACTCTGCTATCTTGTATAGCTTCGTTCATATGAGCGGGGATATTTGAAAATAGCCCTGATATTTTTATTAATTTGGAGTTAGAAATGAAAAAAAATAAACTAACTATGGCTGTTGCTGCTGGTATCGCGGGTGTCGCGGGAATGGCAAATGCAGCTCAGTACATCAACCCGGAAGGGCATGGTGAAGTATTAATCTATCCTTATTATTCAGTTAATAATGATTTGAATACATTGTACTCAATTGTAAACACTACAGCTGATACAAAAGGCGTTAAAGTAAGATTCTTAGAAGGCGAGAACTCTCGTGAGGTGCTCGATTTCAACGTTTACTTATCTGCTTTTGACGTATGGACTGGTGCTTTGGTACCTGGTGTTTCTACTATTCCTGGTCATGCTGGTGAGTTAAGTGGTACACATATTTCTGGTGACACATCTTGTGCTCCTTTCTTAAACAAAGCGGGTCAAGAATTCTTACCTTATGAGATCGATAACGATGCACCTAACAACAACATGTTACGTTCACGTGATGGTCACATCGAAGTGTTAGAAATGGCTACGTTCATTGGTGCTACTGAAGGTGCTGCTGATCACGGTGCTACTGGTATTCCTTCAAGCTGTGCAACTATTGCTGGTTTCTGGGGTATTGGTGACGTTTGGACTGGTGATGCAGAGCAATTACCTACAGGCGGCTTATTCGGTTCTGCTTCTATCGTAAATGTTGGCCAAGGTTTGTCAATGACTTATGATGCAACTGCAATCGGTGATTTCTGGTTAGCAGCTGGTTCACACACTGCTCCAGGTAGCTTATTTCCTAACTTGAGTAATGGTGATTCTGCAGCGACTGTATTTAATGATGGTGTTGCGGTAACTACCAACTGGATTAATCCAATTGAAGCTACTTCAGCATTGTTCATGAAAGAAGAAATCTACAACGAGTATGCGTTTGATTCATTCATTAACGGTAAATCAGAGTGGGTTATTACTTTCCCAACTAAACACCAACATGTTAATGGTGCAGTAGTATTACCTCCTTTCTCTAACGTATGGGACGGTGACAGATCTTGTGACGATTACACTTTAACTACTTGGGATCGTGAAGAGCAAGTTAATGCTCCTGGTAGTGGCGTGATTTCTCCAAGACCACCAGATGGTGTTGCTCCTAGCTTATGTTATGAAG
>JBPOFV010000370.1:0-3075 GCA_051252335.1 Marinicella sp.
ACACAGCCCATGGCACTGAAAACATCCACTAAACCGTCACCATTGATGTCACCAATACTACCGGCAAACAAAGGCTTATAAATACCTGTTTTCTCAATCAACTTAAGGTCTAAGACATCATCACCATTGATATCTTTTACTATATCAAACTTCAATGCTTTATAAGGATAAACACCATGGTCGTAAGTGGCACTTGATGAACCAAAATCACGGTAAATGTCATTTATTTTTTCACCTAGACTGTCCACATTATCTTTATGACTATAGGAGCAGGCAAATTTTGTTATCCCAATCAAATCAGGATCTATTCCTGGTGTATAGGTATAGACTGAATTAAATATTCCAGCCAACCAATCTGCTTGAGAATCAGAGTTACCCCCATCATGTATTATGTCATTTACTCCATCAGGTACATAAGGAATATCTGAAATGTTATCTAAAAAAGATAGAAAATTAAATAAAGTATAATCATAAGTTGTGAAATCATATACCTCGATACCATCTGATTGGAATTGTCCACAATAATTAAATGGCATTTTCTCACTTTGGTAACTGATCCCTCCATCACTACTTTCTGCTTGCGGATCAGGATCTGGAAATACAAATTCCTGAATCCCATCGCCATTTAAATCGACAAATTCAGATGCAATTCTAAAATAAGGATTACAAATTCGAAATTGTTCATCTGGCGAATTATCATCTAGATTTTCACATTCATCATATTGGTCTAAAAATGCTAAATTTTCATCACTGTTTAAAGTAGAATTTATAGACTCACCTGAGAATAAATCACTTAGGATATTGCCTCCTTTATTTAGCCTAACTTTCCACGACCTTAAATAGGATTCACCTTTGTCATAATAAAGATAATCTTTCAGCCCATCGCCATTCACATCAGTAAATTTATAACCAAAAGCTTGTGAGTGTTGTAATGTCTCGTCATAACAGTTTTCTTCTACAGAAGCCTCTGTTAAATCACAATCGAAATCCCTTAACCCCATCCCTCTTAATGATATTGGAGTTAAAGTTAAGTCATCACTGGTTACTGTAGAGAAATAAATTTTATCATCACGCACTGCATATCTGGCATGAGCTTCTTGAGTCACAGAAATTTTATACCAAGTTCTAACATGAAAATCTACCAAGCCATCTCCATTGTAGTCATCCATATCATCAACTGTTTGCCAAATGACTACAAATAGGTCATCTTCGGCCTCACGGTCTCCATGAGTTATTAATTCAGCAATTGGATCACCTGTTTGTTTGGTGAATGAGTAATTACATGAGCCAGTAGTAGAACATGAATTTATGTCTGTATTATTTAAATATGCAATCAAATCACTGGTTGCATCTACTCCATCTGTACATGCAGCTTCTCCGGTAGTAAACCCTCCAGGATAACAAAGTGCTTGGTTATTGATTATCTTAGGCACTCTATGGAAAATGATGTCTTGTAGGCCATCAGAGTTGTAATCAGTAAGATAAAACTTGGATTTTTCTATGTCCACTTCTAATGTAATCCCATCAGCTATATAGCTGTCAAGATTGATCCCACAGTATTCAGAAGTATTGAAATATTGGTCGATTGTCCCATCATCAACTAGGACATCATCAACTAACTTTTTATCGTTGTCCCATGTAAGAATTTTAATGGAATTAGTTACAGCACCTGGACAGTTATTTCCGTCTTTGTCAATAATCATCATATCGGTAATACCGTCGACATTGAAATCTGCATTACCTACCACGTTAGCAAATCGATACCCAGTAGTTCCACCTAATCCTAAAACACCTTTTAATTGATTGTTAGAATTAAAAAACAGCATTTTTCTGGTGTCTTGATCATTACTTGTGGTAATAAATTCCTTGATACCATCACCATTAAAATCAGATTTAATTTGCGCTTTATTTAACAAACTGGCTGAAATGGCATTGGTACCAGTAGCTAATGTACTGATATTTGAATATTCGAAATGATCAAAATTATCACCATTGGCAACCCAATCTTCATCTGACCACAAGAGTACATCTGTTAAATCTCTGGTAACACCACTAACACCCCCTGCTTTTTCAGTCACTTTTGTGAGTAGACGCTTCCCATCTGAGTTTGAGGCTTTAAAAGTAAACGCATACTCCCTCTCCATGACGGAATCAACAAATGTTTGAACGCTGTTTAAACGTTGAGTTTTCTCGGAAGCCTCACCAGCTTGGTAATAAATGTCATAACCATCTGTTCCGTAATTAAATTTAATTCTGCGAGTTCCGTGACTGTAACCTGTTCCTGTGTACCAAATTTCAGTAACGAGGTATTCATTGACACCAAATACTGGATCAATCTCATCACTGTATTCATTGTAAGAGTAGTTTATAGAGTTGCCAAAACTGTCTTGTTCATTGACTAAATACCAAGTCGATTGTTGGTTACCTAGTTGTTCATATGTATTAACACGTCCAGATTTAGTGAATACTTTAAACATATCAACAGTAAGACCTTCCGAGTTTACATAATCGTTATATTTGATTTTCGCAAATGAATCTAATTCATTACGGTATTCAGAATTTGTTACTAAATAGCTGCCAGATATTCTTTTCAATTTTTGGCCATCTAGACAAAGCCTGTCTTCGTCTGTAAAGTCTACCGCATGAAAATAATTATCTTGTGCTTTTGTTGCAGGGCATCTGTATATACTTGACCCCATAGGCACTGACCAGCCCATACCCATGACACCATTTCCACCCTTAGATGAGTAATTAATAGAAAGTTCAGGAGCCATGCCTTTTCTTCCAGGTGGTAGGACCATAGGGATGTTGTATGTAGCCGCGCCACCAGATACGCCTGCAGAACCAGGTAGTGGCCCACTGCCTTCATGATGTGATACGTCACTTAAGTTAGATCCATTAACATTTGATACAACAGGATCTGAAATTTGAACGATAGGTGCATCGATGGGGTTAATTTCACAACCTCCTGTTAAGCCACACCCTCTAATAATTAATCCTTCAGATTGTGCTATGACTTCAAATCCTGAAGTTTCGTACTTATGCTTTCTTAACTGAAATGTGTAAGTACTGGTA
>JBPOFV010000371.1:0-3074 GCA_051252335.1 Marinicella sp.
CAAGCGCACCAATGAAATGATGATTAATGCTTCATGAGCTAGCATATATGCTGAAGCCAGTATAATGAAAATAGACTCTCTGACACCCAGACCCCCTGGAGCACCAGGTATGATATAACCTGCTAACCAGGAAATGGCATACAAAGCTGTAATCATCAAAAATGGTATGGTTGCTAAATCCAATACCCAACTGATGGAATAACAAACAATCCCCATCCCGCTAAAGTAAATAAAATGTCCGAACAATACTTGGATTTGGAATTTTGAACTGAATTTATATGTCATCAAAACAACAGTTGCGAATAAAGTTAAAACATAACCCGTAATCAAAACAGGTGTTGTAACCCTAGCAGTGACTAATTCACTTGTTACGGGGGAGAAAAACATGAATAGACTGAGTAGTAAGGCTATTAAAATTAAACTTAATGTTTCATTTATAGCAGCTTGTGCCAATGTCTTATGAGTTAATCCGGTTTTCAATGTTTCACTGTGTCGATAAACAAAGTGAAATACATTTCCCGGCAAATATTTCAATGCCATACTTTTAAGATAGATAATCGCGCAACGTTGAACTTGATGAAACTCAAGCATGGCAAGCCAAGAAAAAGCCAATGACAACATTAAGAACGTGTAAATTAACAAGTTGACCAGCATCACAAGTAAAAATGTAAACAGATTGGGCACATGCATTTTTGATATATCTGCTGTACTCTCATCGATAACCTTGTATATGAAATAACAAGCCATAACAAAAACAATCAGTTTGAAAACGAACAAGATGGTTTGAGATAGGTGTGCTTTGAGCATCAATGTCTGCTCTATTTACTGGTAGCTAAAACCATACTCCAAGGGAGTGGTTTCTTTACAACCAATACATTAAGTTCTGTAGATATAAATTTACAGAATTTACGGGTACTCCAGTGGTTTCGGTGATCAGGTGTATTGCCCCAATCTTTTAAATATTTTCCTCTCGCCATGTTAAGGATTCTCCAAATAGGCTCATTTGGAACGCTGAACAAATAATAATCTGCCTTACATGCAGCCATTTTTTTCAATGCTGAATGAGGTTCAACGAGATGTTCAAGAACCTCACAACACACCATCAATTGTGCAGAATCTGTTTGGTCTAAATCATATATGCTTTTATGATAAAACTGGGTACTTGATAGTAATTTCTCAGAATCAGCAATTAAAATATCGTCCTTTGCGATATCGAATCCTTTTATCTTAGCCTCAGGAAACAAATGTTCTAACTGTCGGTTAACATGACCTTGCCCACAGCCACATTCTGTGATGTTCGAAATGTCTTGATTAATATTTTGGGTCAGAACATCGATAGTATTCATGAACCCGGCTATCAGTTTCTGACTTATGATGTTTTTAGAGTCATATTTATCATGTAATGTTGGCTTTTTTGTCATAAACGTTTATTTCATATCAGCATAATTTTTGTCAAAATTTGTCAGCTTTACGATAATTTAGCTAAATAGGTGTTGGATGTGTGCTGTATTTATTCCCTACGGGACCATTAAATAGTCATATTGTTTACAAAAGTTAACAGTACAAAGACAATCATAACAGTATCAAAGAAACACAGCAACGATGAAAAATTCAAGAAAATATAATAAAGGCTTTACGCTCATCGAATTAATGATCGTAATTGCGATCATTGCCATCATCATTTCCTATGCATTACCTGCTTATAGGGATTTTGGAGCAAGAACTAAAATTGGTGAAGGAACAGCAATGGCTGCTGCTTATAAAGTGGCTGTTAATCAAGCTTTCGTTGAAAATGGTGTCTTGGCTGGTTTGAATAACAGCACCAATGGTATCCCAGGTCCAAACGCATTAGGCAATTGTGTCAACAGAATAGTTGTCACCAATGGAGAAATTGTTGTGACCTTTAATTGTGCCGCTGGAACTGATGGTTTTGCAGATCCGAATGTGGATGTGGCGGTTTTAACTTGGACACCTGCTGCGACAGCCACCAGTACTTTACAATGGACTTGTTCAGCGGTGTTCAATTCACCAGATCAAGATCCTTGTCCCGGTTGATTGAATTGGTTTTATTCTAACTGTATGGACTGATCCATTGACATTCTATTCAGTGTGAATTTGATATCCAATGTTCAGAGTGACCCGATGTTATATAAGCTGATTATCAATTAACCAAAACCATGTCCCCAAATTCTATGGGATGGTTTGAATGAATTCATCTACCTTATGACACATGATATTGTGTTGATTCCCCTATATAATAATTATATCAATTTTCAGGATAGCCATGAATCAAAGATATAAAAACAAGAAAAAATTTACTAAGTGGTGGGGATTGGGCTTGGTCCTATTTTTAGCACTCCAACTGTTATTGGCCATGTATTATGACCAAGAGCCAGAATTTTTTGATGTGAGAGCAAATGCAGAATTGCGGGCAGGGGAACACCATCATGAGCATGTTACAGGATTTACCAGCGGTGCAACATTTATGGAAGTTACTGAGGTTCTGTTGAGTAAGCCTGGAGGTTACATGTCCAATGATGTGATGCCGCCATTTGTTTTAATGGACAATATGCCAAACTGGGAATTTGGGGTTTTGGTCCAGGTCAGAGATTTTGCAAGGGTTATGCGCAATGACATCAGTCGTTCGCAAAGCCAATCTGAAGAAGATACTGATTTGGCAGAAGCAGACCCAAAGTTTCATAACGACAACGATAAATGGATTTGGCCTCAAACAGAAGGGCGTTATCGCGAAGGCCAGGAACATTTTCATAATTACCTGACTAGACTTGCTGACACGAGCGATCCGGAAGCACAATTCTTTGCTCGAACCGATAATTTGGTAACATGGCTCAATTTAGTTGAAAAGCGCTTGGGAGCCTTGTCACAAAAATTAAGTGCCAGTGTTGGACAGGATCGAGTTAACACCGATACGGGTGGAGACGAAGTGGCAACCACATCTACTTATAAGCCGAGTGAGTTAAGAGTTCAAACATCGTGGTTGCAGATAGATGACAACTTTTATGAAGCAAGAGGTGCAACTTGGGCCTTAATTCACTTCATGAAAGCCATTGAGG
>JBPOFV010000372.1:0-3070 GCA_051252335.1 Marinicella sp.
TTTGTATGGTTTGTGATGCTGATGGTAAAAAATAAGGCTGTGATTGAGACAACCACAGCCCGCAGGGCCAATCCTATGGGATTGTTTAAAAATGAGCGCTCAACATAAACCAGTATTTGTGAGTATCTGATTTGATGTCTTGTGCATCATATTGAGCGGCTTTAACCAAGGCTGAAAAATTCTTGTTTAATTTTTTGGACACCGAGAAATCAAGTTCACTGCCAAAATCTCCTGAGCCACTTTCAGCATCAAATTGATGGTACTTGACTTGCCAATTAAAACCTTCGACAGCACCTTTGGCACCAACGAATAAATCTTCCAGTCCAGCATCTGGTGTGGCTAAAAATTGATCGGCCCAACCATTGAACGCATGTAATGTGGCCAATGGTGTTCTGAATGCGGCCCCAATTTGATCGGCTTGGCCTTCTAATACTTCATAGCCGCCAAAAAATGTCACATGTTCAAGCGACAACCCCAAGTCTAAGCGTGTATAACTGGCATCATAATTTACTGGGTTATTATGGGCATCAGATTGTTGTGCAAATTCGGCACCGAATGTGATCTTGTTGTCATCGATTGGCCAATGAGTCTTGAATGCTGCGCCGAGAGTTGCGGTTGAAAAAGAGGCGGCATCTTGGTTGTCTATGTTGTAATAGTAAACTACCAAATTGTGCCGGTCTTGCCAGGTGTTTGACCAGTTGGCTAAGAATGTTTGGTTGTCATGATCACCGGCCGATACATCGTCACCAAAGATGCGGTTGACGTTTTCAATATATGACAAAAATAAATGGCTGTCCGCAATTTCACTGTTAAATGAGATGGCATCATAAGTTTGTTCATTCTGTCGCCAACCCACACCACCAACAAAACGTTGATTATCCAATAAAATTCGCTGGCGTCCTAATTTGATGTTGTTGCTCTCATTGAAAGCAAAACTAAACCAAGCCTGGTTAATCTCAGTTCCTGTTGGGTCAGCCACAACAGGATAAGCACCATTATTAGGTGTGTTGCCTGCACCTGCATTGTAATTGTCGCCAAAAACCTCCATCACATTATCGGCTTCAATAAAAAAGCTCATCCCCTTATAAGTTTCAGTTTTGTAATTCAAGCGGGTACGTAGGGTTGATGCGTTGGCATTTTTGTCAAAGTTATCCTGATCAACCAGTTCAAATCGATATCGAAAAGATAAGTTACTGTCTCCATTACTGAAGGACTCAGACCATGAATCGGCTGATAAAACTGGGCCTGTGAGCGTGCTTAAACCTATGGCTGACAACATGACCAAACTGTGTACTTTCATTTCATTTTCTCCTGGTAACACTTTTGACCCACATCCTAAGGATTTGGAGTTAAAAGGCATTGACTTACATCAATTTGAATACTATTTCGGCAAGATGGATGTTCAGTTTGGCTGGTGGTAAGTGTCAAAACACTTATTGATATAGACTGTAATGGGATCTACCTATCTGACAGATAGGCTGAATTTTTGAGTATTTTAGAGTTTAAGATTTAAAAATGGCCAATCGTTGAACTGTAATTGGCCATTAGTAAGAATACTTTGATTCAATTATTGAATAAAAGGCAATAATCCAAACCCATCTTTATAAATCAAATCACTGGCACCATAGTAAGCTATGGCATCATTACTGATTGGCAGGTTTGAACACACTATGCTGAATGTGCCAGTGGTGTGGTCAATGAGAGCTAAACTGGCGGGATCAGTGGTATTAAATGCTGGGTCAACACTGGCCCATAATTGATCTTGGTCATCAAAGGTTAGTGCGTTGGTACTGCCATTGGCATCAATTCCCGTCAATGTAACTGCCAATGTAGTGACACCGCTCACGGGGTCTACTGTGTATAAACCTGGATTTCCATTTTCTCCCTCGGGTGTTAAATACAAAGTGCCATCTGATGCAGCAGCCAATCCAGTGCCTAATGAACCTTGATCTGATGGTATGACTGTTTGAACACCCGTTGATGTGTCTACTGTAATCAAATCATCACCATTTTCTGTCCAGCCATATAAAACAGGCCCTCTAAATGTTAAATCTGGGACATGAACCCCACTACCCATAGGGCCTATGACTAAGCCTGCTCCTGTGGATTGATTGACTCGCATCAAGTTAGATGGAGTAGCCACATCTGAGGCATATAAATTTCCCTCACTGTCAACTGCCAATCCCGTTACACCAATGCCAATCGGGCCAATGGTGGTCATTGAACAGGTCTCAGCATCAACTAATACCAAGTCACTGGCTGCATTAATTGCACCAACTCCTATATAAAATTGTTGTGCCATGCTAACTGATGAAGTGGCTATTAAGCCTGCTATGAGTGTTGTTTTTGATATTTTCATGTTACCCCTTTGTGTGTTTAAAATTAAAAACCTATATTATTATGTCATATAAGTATTTCAATTTAAACCATTTAATGGGCCATGTGAAATTAACAAATCTCCAATGTTGTTAACCGTCATACCACTCATTTAAGTGACTTTTAACTCGTTTTCTATCAGGAGATTTTCCCATTAAACCTGCGCCAAAGAACTCAAGGTTTTCTACAACATTCAGCTGACTACTTCTTCATATAAACAGGGCCATTCCCAAGCATTAATGATCAACATCCTGGATCCTGCGGTCAAGCCGCAGGATGACGTGTAATTTGAGGGATTCAAGTTTAATTACATGTTGGGACATTCACCAAATCAATAAAATTTTGCTCTCTGAATGCGGCTATATTGGGTAACCACAGAATCCAGGTGGAATGAGCTTCAAGTTTTTGCAGGTGGGATTGATTGAGGTTGGTATGACGATCTACTTCAACCAGCCGTCGTTCTGTGGCTTGACCACAGAATCCAGGTGGAATGATCTTCAAGTTTTTGCAGGTGGGTTTGATTGAGGTTGGTATAACGATTTACTTCAACCAGCCGTCGTTCTGTGGCTTGACCACAGAATCCAGGTGGAATGAACTTCAAGTTTTTGCAAGTGGGTTTGATTGAGGTTGGTATGACGATCTACTTCAACCAGCCGTCGTTCTGTGGCTTGACCACAGAATCCAGGTGGAATGA
>JBPOFV010000373.1:0-3069 GCA_051252335.1 Marinicella sp.
GAACTGAGGCGAAATGAATTACCAAATTGAAACCCCACATAAGTTAATTTGTCTTCATCATCAATGTTGACATGCATACCATCGCCACCAAAAATGCGTTCCCAGTCATCGCCACGAAATTGATTGTTGTGCCAAATGTTTTTACTGGATCCTTTCAGCGTCCCATTGTCCTGTAATCCACCATAAATGTTATAGGGCTCAGCCATATCTACGGCAATGGTGTAAAACTGACCCACTGGCTGATGATCAATTTTGCGCCATGATTGGCCGCCATCAAAACTTTCATCAACACCACCATCATTACCCACCATAAGGTGATTGCTGTGGTTTGGGTCTACCCAAATGGCTTGCAAGTCAGCATGCATGTTGGAATCCCAGGCTGAGGCCCAGGTTTTACCACCATCGGTCGATTTAATGAAGGGTACACCCGTGGCATAAACCGTATCTACATCTTGTGGGTCAACTTTGACTTGTCCGAAATAATAACCATAAGAAAACACCACATTTTGTAAATCTTCTTCATGAGTACGATAAAAATGCTCTCCTCCGTTGTCAGATCGGTATATTTCTAATGACTTGATGTCAACATTGAACAAGTTGTCATTGCCGTCTGCTATTTTTTCTACCAGTTGCTGAGGTGTGGTTTCATCATTTTCGATTTGCTCAATGACTTTTTTTGCTGTCATTTCAGGTGGAAAGTTATTGCCACGCAAAAAACTTTCAATCGCTTTTTCATCTTGTAACAGAAAAGTGTCTTTATCCATGCGATTTAACCTTTTGACTGTCACCGCACTGTCACCTAAGTCCCACTCTGATTCAGGTAAAGGTGTTTGGTTATCAACTGAAACATAGATGGTTTCAGGATGACTGACCGAGACCGATAATCCAATGCGGCCAGTGTATTTATCTTGTGGCAAACCTTGAGTGAGTTGTTGCCAAGTGTCACCATTATCTGAACTTTTATAGACTGCCGAACCAGTGCCACCTTCTACAAAATTCCAAGCACTTCGTGATCGGTCCCAAGCTGATGCATAAAGATCACCATTGGGAGATCCTGTTACATCAATAAATCCAGTATAGTCGCTGCCATTAATCAAGGTTTCCCAGTTGGTTCCGCCATCTATGGATCGGTACAGTCCGCGTTGACCGCCTTTGCTGTAAAGCTTACCTAGGGCCGCCACATAAATTCGATTTGAATCATTCGGGTCTACATAAATCCGACCAATGCGATCGCTATCACCCAATCCTTTGTATTGCCAAGATTGGCCGGCATCCGTTGATTTATAAACACCCATGCCACCATAGGAAGATCGTGATGAGTTGTTTTCACCTGTACCCAACCACAACACATTTGAATCATTGGGATCTACCACCAATGAACCCACAATCTGGCTCGGCAAGTGATCGGTCATTGGCATAAAAGAATGACCGTTGTTGGTGCTTTTCCACACCCCACCAGAGGCATATGCTGCATAGATAACATGTGGTTGGTCTGCTGGTCGAATCACATCCACCGCCCTACCTCCTTGTACCACTGGCCCCACATTGCGCCAACTCAGCCCTTTATAGGGCGTCTTCTCACGCATCGCTTGATGCTGATCCCATGAAGCTTTTTGGTTTTCATAGGTTGAACTGATGGTTGCCTGTGTAGTCAAACTAGCTGACATCAACAAAACGCTGACGATGAACGAACCAATACCCCTATCAATGGCCTTATTAATGTGTTTCATGCTTTTTAATCCGAATTAATAAGCCTATAATTATGGGCTTTAGTTTTTACCGTGGCAAGTACATCAGTACAATGCCATCAAATTCGTTACTTATGTTACATGTCGACAGATAAAACTCACATTAGAATGATTGGAATATGACAACAACAAATCCCACAACCAAACCCTCTGTATTGGCTCAAGTCTTTAATTTTTTTACCAAACCTTTTATATTGGTAGCCAATTTCACCCGTCACCTGATCTTGCTGATAGTTTTCTTGCTGCTGTTGTATTTCTTTTTCGGCGGTCAAAACATCCACATAAAAAACCAAACAGCTTTGGTCTTGGCACCCAAAGGTTTTGTGGTTGATCAATACAGTGGTGACCCCACTTCTCAAGCCATAGACAACATCCGAGGTACTGATATACCCGAAACGCGTCTGCGTGATTTGTTGCAGGCCATTGAACTGGCAACAGATGATCCAAAAATAAGCGCTCTGGTCTTGAATCCCGACTATATGTGGGGTGCAGGTTTGGCTAATTTACGTGAACTGGGATATGCCATAGACCAATTTCGCGCAAAAAGTGGCAAGCCGGTGATTGCCATGGCCACCAACTTGTCACAAGGCCAATATTATTTTGCCAGTTTAGCCGATGAAATTTTAATGGATCCGCAAGGCTTCTTATTTCTGCAAGGTTTTGGCTCATACCGCAACTATTTTAAAGACGGTCTGGAAAAGCTGGGCGTAGATGTGCACCTGTTTAAAGTTGGTGAATACAAGTCTGCCGCTGAACCTTATGTCCGCAACGACATGTCACAAGAAGCCAAGGAAGCTGGGCTACATTTCATGAATGATTTATGGCAAACCTATCTTGTGGGTATAGCCAATCGACGAGGATTAAGTGTTGAAAGTATTCAGGAAGTGGTTGATCAACAAGCTGAAAGGTTGATGGCCAAGCAAGGTTCAGTTGCTGAAATGGCCGCTGATGCCGGTTTGGTGGATCGCATCATGAAACAGAGTTTCATGCATAAACACATCGCCGAAGTGAGCTCGTTTGATGATGACAACAATCATTTTCGAGGTATTGATTTTGCTGACTATGTCAACTTGAAAGCCACTGAATTGAAGCCACCAACCAATCAAATAGCTGTGGTTGTGGCTGAAGGAAGCATCCTTGGTGGCGAACAACCAGCAGGTACCATTGGCGGCATTTCTACCAGTAACTTGCTACAAATGGCTCGACTTGACCCCAGTGTTAAGGCAGTGGTATTACGTGTGAACAGCCCAGGTGGTGGCGTCTACCCTTCCGAACAAATCAGGCGTGAAGTTGATGAAGTCTGGGCAACGGATTGCGTTTT
>JBPOFV010000374.1:0-3065 GCA_051252335.1 Marinicella sp.
GCCAAGCATTGTTGTGATGAGGTTGAATTCGTTTGAAATCATCATACAAAAACATGTCAATGAAAGCGAATTAAATTCGGAGCTACAGCAGGCCATCGGTTTCTTTAGTGGCCCACAATTTGCATACATTCCGAACGATCAAGTGGATATGAATAGACTTTCATTTGCACAACAAAACAACATATTGCCTGTGAACTTAGATCATGAAGACCTGCAAAAGGCTCAAATCGATCAACAACAAGTCCTGTCTACATTGAAATTAAATGAAGACCAACTAACAACGTCTTTAAATGAAATGTCCACGACAACTGAACAAGTAAGCTTCTATACCTTACTCAGCGTTGATGGAAAATATGCATCCTTGGTCGTTGATTCAACATCATACAAAGCGATTGGTGTAGTTATGGAATCTGATTCCAGTCAAAATGAATAAGTGCTCCATATTTAATATTTAGTTATTTGAAGCCTAAGCAAAAGAGTACATGGGTGTTTGCCTCATCGCAAACACCCATACTTTCTGAATAAACAAATGAATCAATCAATTTGAAGTTTCAAATGCATCAGAAAAAATCACATCAGAAGGCTGATGTTCATCCGCTCCCATATCCAACAACCCTATTCCATTACTCACATTTGGATCGTTAAAAGGAGCCTGTTCTCCATCTATATCAAGCTCTTCATTGTATTGATTGTTGATAATTTCCGAACAACGATCAATCGCCAAAGAGCCATCAGTGAGGTGATAATCTGCAGTTAAACCAGGGTCATCAATCAGTACATCACTGATGCCACTGCCGATACCATAATTGTTATCAACCAATAAACAGTCTTTGATGCCACTGGAATTAACAAAATTACCAATTTGATTGGTTATCGGTTCATAGAATATTGAATTGGTGACATTATGCTCACCATTGTATTGGCGAATCGTTGCAGAAACAGCCTGGTTATTCGCCGATGTGATATGAGACATGATAATATCACCACCATTCATCTGGTAAACACTGCTATCATTCCATCCATCATCACCACCTGATCCATTTTCAACAACAAACGAACGACTAAATACAACAGAAGATTCATTGTCGCCATACAAAACACTGCCGAGATCAGCTTTGTTATTGGTCAGATGCGCGTAGCTAATGTAAGCACTCCCATTATTCAGATAAAGAGCACCTCCATGACCATTCATTGTAGCGGTTCTGTTATTAGAGATTTCATTGCATCTTTTAGGATTAACGCAGTTCGTAGCATAGGCTGTCAATAACAAGGCCCCATTTACGGCAGCAATCCCACCACCATTTACCGCTTCGTTGTTTTCTGATTTTAAACCAATAACTTGCATATAAGTGCCCTCGCCACTCAGATATATGCCACCACCATCTCCATAGCCAGTGTTACTGGAATCTGCTAAATTGCTGTTGATGTTAATCGGTACTTGGTTAATCCGACTGTCGGCAAATATTCTTGCGCCATTTTTAGCATAGATGCCACCACCATGAGAACTGGCAGTGTTGTTTGAAATCCCGCGAAAATCAAACAAGTCACCTGGTGTTCCTGAGTTTAGAATTACCTCACAGCTATCAGTGGCGTAGATTCCTCCACCATACCCTGCGTTTTGGATCGTACTGTAAGCATGGTTTCCGTATATACCAGAACCCTCATTTAATAGTAACTTTCCTGATGAACAATAAGCGCCACCACCCAGAGCTGACCCACCCGCTGCACCAAATGATTGGTTGTTCAATACAATTGTATCCACTAAATTGGCATAAATATAATCACCTTTAATAGAGATGCCTCCACCACGAGTGCCTACATTATTGGCAATCAAACTATTCGCTATTGTAATGTTGATGCGGTTTTGATTGAAGTCATAACTTGAAATCCCACCACCATGATGAAAAGGTTGATTGATGCCATTGGTTATACTGAATCCATAAAAATAGACACTTTGGTCAGTACCATCATTCGGCGAATTAATCTTTATGACGGGTCCAATTTGGTTGCCGTTGAGAGTTGTTTTTTGGTCACCATAAACCAAATCCCTGGCGTCGCTACATGAGTCAAAACCCCCAACAAATGATACACTTTTGTTGATATATAATGATTCATAGAAAGTCACTTGGTTGGTGATTCTGAATGAGTTTTCGCCATCGTCAAGTAAAGATTGAATAGGCTCTTCATCTGCTTGAAAATCACAATCCTGATCAGTACCCACCGTAATATATGCTGCAGCTAAATGGGTAAATAGTATTTGTATTGTTAGCAATACACTTTTAAATAACTTTTTCATTGTTTTATCCTAAATTATTGATTTGTTGTCTTGTCTGCTGACAAAAAATTTAACTAGATTTAACTGTTTTGGCTGCTTTTTTGGGAATGCGAGGCACAATCATCGGCACTTCAGCTTGATAAGCAGCATAGTCATCACCCAACTCATCTTTCAGGTCTTTTTCTTCAAACTGAATTCCAACCAAGATATACGCAGTGCACATCACGGCAAACAATAAATGGGCAACCGTCATGGTTGTGGCTGACCACATCAAAACAATGAAACCCACATACAATGGGTGACGAACAAATCGATATAAAGAAGGGGTGGTGAACTTGCCAGCTGGAATGACTTTACCTTTGAAGTTGAACCATACTTGCTGTAAACCAAATAAGTGAAAATGATTGATTAAAAAGGAAGAAATAAACACCAAAGCCCAACCTGACATATATAAACTGATCAAAACGGTTACAGCAAATTGAGATTCTACCTGCCAAATCACACCGCCAATGGGTTCCCAAAATAACATCAAAGTAAATAAGGCGATATTGGATAACATCACATAAGTAGACCTTTCTGCAGCTTCAGGTATGAATTGTTTGATCCAGTCTTTAAAACCTTTTCTGGCCATACCACTGTGCTGAACAGCAAACAGTGACAATAAACCCAAGTTTATCATCAGGGCCTGAAGCGTGGGTTTATTCGGCACAGAATCCAATGTATTGCTTATCCCGAAATTACCTATAAATCCGATGGCATATAAAATAACAAAATGAAATGATGCATAAGC
>JBPOFV010000375.1:0-3061 GCA_051252335.1 Marinicella sp.
GTAGAATGCTGTCCTCTTCAGGAGCTTCTTCCAAAACTTGAATGCCCATGTCATTAATCATTTGGATGATGTCTTCGACTGAATCAGTTTCAATGATGTCATCAGGCAAGTGGTCATTGACCTCAGCGTATGTGAGGTAGCCTTGCTCTTTGCCTTTTAGGATCAAGAGTTTGATTTGTGAAGTTTGTTTTTCAGTTGCCATATTGTTTTTGTCTATTTGTTGTTCTTTTGGCGCAACAATTGCACCAAAGTTTGTTTTTCAGCGTTATCCAAGCCAAATTGCATCTGTTTCTCTCTTAAACGATCAATTTGGACTCTAGAGGTCAGTTTATTCAAATAATGTATTATATCCTTAAATTCCAAGGCTTTTTGCTGCTCATCCAAATGATCGTAAATTCGCATCAAATGACCCAAATAAGCGCTGTATTCAGATTCCCTGAAGTGTTCTAACATCGCCGCTGCATTGATTTGGGGATTGTGGTGGTAAATTTCAACGATTTTATCAATTATTTCAACACCTTTAAACGATAATATCTCTAAGTTGTGTTCATTGGGGATATTTTTACAAAATTGTGGTGTGTTCAGTAACAAACTGATGAGTTTTCTTAAAGGATTGTCAGTTGTTTTGTTATTTTGTTTGTTGTTCTGAGTCGATTGCTTGTTTATTGGCAGCGATAATCCAGAAATTTGCATGATTTGGTCGCTCATCATTTTTTTGAATGCACCTTTGGGCAGTTGATTTATATAAGGTTGCGCTTTTTCATGCAATTGAGCTTTGCCATCTATGCTGTTTAAGTTGATGTCGCGGCTGATGATCTGAGTCAAAAACTCTGACAAAGGCGTGGCCTTTTTAACCTGGGTTAAAAAGGCATCTGCACCTTTTGTGTCAACGAAACTATCTGGATCTTCACCTTGTGGTAAAAACAGGAAGTCGATTATTTTATTGTCTAAATACAAAGGCAGTGAGGTGTTTAATGCTTTTTCAGCGGCCTGAACTCCTGCCGCATCTCCATCAAAGCAAAATACAATTTTATCCCAAACCTTAAACAATGTACTGATGTGCTGAGATGAAGTCGCAGTTCCCAGTGTGGCAACTGCATTACAAATTCCTTTTTCATGTAGAGCTATGACATCCATATACCCTTCAACGACCAACACAAAGTTTTCATTGCTGTGCTTGCGAGCCAGGTGTAAGCCATAAAGCTCGTTGCCCTTATGAAATAAATCAGTTTCAGGTGAATTTAAATACTTAGGCTTTTGGTCAGGTTCAATGGCACGGCCTCCGAAGGCGATTACTCGTCCTCGTTTGTCATGAATTGGAAACATCAGTCTGTTTCTGAATTTATCGTAAGTTCTTTGTTGGTCGTTTTGGGTGGTCAGTCCGGTTCGCTTCAGTAAATCTTGTTCAGTATCGTCAAAACGTTTCAATAAGGCGTCCCATTGGTTTAATGCATAGCCCAATTGAAAAACATGGCTGGTGGTTCCGGAAATGTGCCTGTTTTTTAAGTATTCTATAACCGCTGGTGCGGTTTTTAGCTGCTGTTGGAAAATGCGGGTGGCTTTTTCTGTCACTGCATATAAATTAGTTTTAGGTTTTTGGCCGCTGTAGTTAGCAATGGCAGGAATTTCCATTCCCGCCAGTTGTGCCAAATCTTTAACAGCATCAACAAAATCCAAACCTTCATATTCCATAAGAAAACCAATGGCACTGCCATTTTTTCCACAACCGAAACAATGGTAAAATTGTTTTTGTTGGCTGACTGTGAAAGATGGCGTGTTTTCAGAGTGGAATGGGCAAAGACCTGAATAGTCTTTACCGGCTTTTTTTAAGGAAACGCGTGCACCAACAACGTCATGGATATCTATACGATCTAATAGACTTTCGATGAATTCATTGGGGATGGAAGCCACAGTTTGTCAGGTTACCAAACCTGTAATGATACTACAGATTTGATTATAACAAAGCTGCCTTGACGATTTGACTGACTTGACCCATGTCAGCTTTGCCGGCAACTTTAGCTTTGGTCAATCCCATGACTTTACCCATATCTTGCATGCCTGCAGCACCCGTTTCAGCTATGATGGCTTGCACCACTGCTGTGACTTCTTCAGTAGACATTTGTTCGGGCAAATATTTTTCAATGATAACGATTTCGGCCAGTTCCTTTTGTTGTAAATCTTGTCGATCTGCTTGCGCAAATTGTTCAGCCGCATCCTTGCGCTGTTTTATCATTTTGGTCACAATGCTCAGAACATCACTGTCACTTAGTTCTCGACGCTCATCAACCTCTACTTGTTTGATGGCAGCAGTAAGCATACGAATGGTGCCGACAGTTTCTTTGTCTTTGGCTTTCATCGCATTTTTCATGTCGGTCATAATGAGTGCTTTAAGCGACATTGGTGATTTCCTGGCTATATGTGTGTGGGTTGATAATAAATATCAATACATTCTGCGAGGAATACCTTCCTTCGCAACACGTCTTTGTAAACGTTTTACTGCAGCAGCTTTCTTTCTCTTTCTTTCTTGAGTAGGTTTCTCGTAATACTGACGTTTACGTGATTCTGCTAAAACACCTGCTTTTTCGCAGGCGCGTTTGAAGCGTCTTAATGCGAAATCAAACGGTTCATTGTCTCTAACTTTTACACTAGGCATAAGTTTTGTGTCTCCAAATGGTTGCCATAGCGGCATGATCTGTTGGTTTAAGCGGCTCACAGAGCTGCCCGTAAAAAGACCGCGTATTTTAATGGTTTTAACTATAATTGCAAAGGTAAAATCAGTTTTTTTTGACTTTGTTGGTTCTGTTTTGATTCAGGTAATATCTGAATGAACACATGTGGCATTCAAGTGGATGATCATTTAAAATCTCTAGACACCTTATAACACCATCATTATCAGCCTTTATTTATGTCTGACATTAAATCTAATTACCAACAAGTCAAAGCAAGAATTAATCATGCATGTCAACAATATGGCCGAACCCATGCGCCAAAATTGTTAGCGGTCAGTAAGAAGCACAGCTTGAACAAAATACAGGCATTGGCAGGACTAGGACAAATAGAC
>JBPOFV010000376.1:0-3057 GCA_051252335.1 Marinicella sp.
GCATGAAGACTGCCATCCATTCGTTACAGTTCTGAAATTATTGCATGAGCATGCAATTCATGTGCCAGAGTTATATGCCACAGACTTTACGGCTGGTTTCCTGTTGCTGTCTGATTTTGGTAATCGTTTGTATTTAGACGAACTCAATGAGCAATCTATCTCACAGCTTTACACGCCCGCCATTCACAGCATTTTAAAAATGCAAGGAATTGAACAAGCCAAGAACCTCCCATTGTATGATAATGAATTATTGATGAATGAAATGGCTTTATTTAAAGACTGGTTTATCAATGAACACTTGGGTGTCACCTTAACAGACCACCAGGATCAAGTACTAAAAACTGTATTCAAGATGTTTGCTGAGCATGCAACTGAACAACCCAAAGTATTGGTACATCGTGATTACCACAGTCGAAATTTAATGATAACTTCAACCCAAGGTATAAATGATAACAGCCCTGGTATCATCGATTTTCAAGATGCAGTTTATGGACCTTTCACTTATGATCTGGCTTCACTGTTAAAGGATTGTTATATACAATGGCCTGACTCAATTGTGAAACAATACAGTCATTATTTTTTAAACCTTTACAATCAACAGTTTGACACTCAGATTTCTACAGCGCAATTTGATCGTTGGTTTGATTTTATGGCAGCACAACGACACTTAAAAGCCATCGGCATATTTTGTCGACTGAATTACAGAGATGGAAAATCTGGATTTCTAAATGACATTCCAAGAACCATGGGATACTTAAAGACCACAGCAGATATCTATCCTGAACTTGATGCTTTTAAGCAGTTATTAGTGGATTTACAACCAACTTTACCTAAAGTCTCGTGAATGCCTTGATATTCGCTGCTGGCCGAGGTGAACGATTAAAGCCTTTAACAGACTCAATTCCTAAACCCTTGGTGACCATCAAGGGCAAACCATTGATCCAGTATCACATCGATGCTTTAATTGCCTCAGGTATTAAAAACATAGTGATCAATGTCAGTTGGTTAAAAGAACAAATCATGACTTTTGTTACTGAATACTTAAGCAACTTTCCTGATGTTAAGTTTACATTTTCAATTGAAGAAAATTACCCCCTGGAAACTGGTGGAGGTATGCTAAAAGCATTGCCATTATTAGGCCCGAACCCTTTCATTGTAGTCAATGCCGATATATTCACAGATTTCAGTTTCGAGAATTTACAATCAATTGCTGACAATCAGCTGATGAATTTAATCATGGTTGAAAACCCCATACAAAACCCAAATGGCGATTTTGGCGTTAAAAACGGATATCTGACTTTAAAAAATGATTCGTCTTATACTTATTCAGGGATTGGACTTTATAACCCCAAATGTTTAACCCCTCCTTTTAATGAAGAAATATTCAGTATAGTCCCATTTATAAAAGCTGCGATCAATGCCAGAAAAGCAATGGCACAAGTACACCAAGGAAAATGGCACGATGTCGGCACACTTGAAAGGCTTGCTGAATTAAATCAGTTGTGATGATAGAATCACCCAAGGAAAAATACTTACAGCCTACTATTTTAGGCTCAAACAAGGCACATCAAAATATTATGCAACTATTTACTTTAAGAATATCTTATATCATATTGTTATTTATACTTTTTTCTGATGGAGCGCTGGCGCAAGAAGTTGCTAAAGAAGAAAACAGTGTCAGCTATGCAGGCACATGGCTTTCAATCATACCGCCTTTACTAGCCATTTCACTTGCATTGATTTTTAGACAAGTCGTCCCTGCCTTATTTACCGGCATTGTTGCTGGTGTTTGGATAATTGGTGGTTTAGGTTTTCAAGCCTTTTTCAAAGCACCCTTACAGACTGTTGAGCATTTTGCTGTTAGTGCCATGGCAGATTCAGGCCATGCTTCTATCATCATATTCTCATTAATGATCGGTGGCATGGTGGGTATTATTTCCAGAAATGGTGGCATGCAAGGTGTGGTAAATTTAATTCTCAAATGGGCCAATAATGTAAAGAGAGCATCATTGGCCACCATTGGCATGGGTATGAGTATATTCTTTGATGATTACGCCAACACCTTGGTGGTTGGTAATACAATGCGACCGGTGACTGATAAAATGAAGATTAGCCGTGAAAAACTGGCTTACTTGGTTGATTCCACAGCCGCTCCTATCGCTTGTCTTGCTTTTATAACCACCTGGATAGGCTTTCAAGTCGGCTTAATCGGTGATGCCTTACAATTGGTAGGTTATACAGACATGGGCGCATATGCTGTATTCTTGCAAACGATTCCCTATAGTTTTTACCCTATTTTGGCCTTATTCTTAACCATAATCATTGCCAGTACTGGCCGAGATTTTGGCCCCATGTATCATGCTGAGGTCAAAGCCAGAAACAACGCCCAACTTTCAGCCACAGGTAAAACGCATTCTGATGATGAAATATTGCCAGTTGAAGACAAACCGCAAAGAGCCATGAATGCCATCTTACCCATTGTTTCTATGGTGCTGGTTGTGATGGCTGGAATTTATTATACCGGTTTAGACAGCAGCATCGAAAACCAAACATTTAAGGAAGTTATTTTTAGCAGTACTGTAGACTCATATAAAGCCATTTTGTGGGGCACTACGGCTGGCGTATTGGTTGCTGCAGTATTGAGCCTAATCCAAGGGATATTAACTTTAGAACAAACAGTGAATGCTTGGTACAGAGGGATAAAGCCGATGCTACTTGCTATGATCATTTTGATCTTGGCATGGTCATTATCTGCAGTCAGCGATCAATTACAAACAGGACAATATATTTCAGAATCAATAAAAGATTTGTTGTCAGTTAAGTGGATTCCGTTAATCACTTTTATCATAGCGGCATTAACTGCTTTTGGCACAGGTACCAGCTGGGGTGCAATGGGTATCTTAATTCCATTAGTGATTCCCATTACATGGAATTTAATGAGCGCTCAAAATGTGTTAGATCCAGATCATTTCTATATCATTTATATAACCATTGCCAGCGTTTTGGCAGGTGCTGTTTGGGGCGACCATTGCTCACCTATTTCTGACACCACCATAT
>JBPOFV010000377.1:0-3046 GCA_051252335.1 Marinicella sp.
GTGGTGAAACAAATCAGTGACGAAGTCATCAGAATAGATAACGAGAATGTTCATTATCAAGAAGAAATGAATCAACTCACTGGCCAATCAGAACATGTCATTCGCACAGTTAATGAGTTGCATCAAGCCATAGAACTGATGACAGTTGGTGAATTGTTAATCTTACTGAATCAAATGAACAATCATATGACAGTGGTCTTAGGTATTAATGATCAACTCAGACTTCAATTGCAGGAAGTAAAATCGGAAGAGACCGAACAAACTGAAAACAACAGCGACTTAATCGAAAATAACAGCAATGAACAAAACCAAAAGAACTGAAATATTTTCTCGATTGAGAGCCATCAATCCTCACCCAACCACTGAACTGGAGTTTTCCAGTCCTTTTGAGTTGTTGGTAGCAGTTGCGTTATCAGCTCAATCAACCGATGTAGGCGTAAATAAAGCAACCAGTAGGTTGTTTCCAGTGGCGAACACCCCTGAGACAATTTTAGCTTTGGGTGAAGAAGGCCTCAAGGATTACATCAAGACCATCGGTTTGTATAATTCTAAAGCCAAACACATCATTCAAACCTGCCGCTTATTGATTGAAAAATTTGACTCCATCGTGCCTGAAAACCGCGTTGATCTGGAGTCATTACCCGGCGTGGGGCGTAAAACAGCGAATGTTATTTTAAACACCGCCTTTGGTCACCCTACAATGGCTGTTGATACACATATTTACCGGGTATCAAATAGAACCAAAATCGCCCCCGGGAAAAATGTGCTTGAAGTTGAAAAACGATTGGTGAGATTGATTCCTGATGAGTTTATGGTGGATGCTCATCACTGGTTGATATTACATGGCCGCTATGTCTGTAAAGCACGCAAGCCCATGTGTGACAAATGTGTGATCGTCGATTTATGTGAATTCAATAAAAAGGTCTTGCCTGAAAAATCTAAGGCAAAATAATTTCAGGTTTTTTACCAAACCAAATCTCAAAAGCCAAAGCCGCTTGTCCATACAACATACCTAAACCATCGTAAACTTGCTTAGCGCCATGATCTTTAGCAGCTGATAAAAAAGGTTCAGCGGCTTTACCGTAACTCAAATCGTAAGCAATGGTGTCTTCATGAAAAATGTGTTCTTTGAGTTCTGGGGCCAGTCCCTGATGACCCATTGAAGTGGCATGGATTATCAAGTCATAAGGGGTATGCATTTTAAGCCCAGCATTTGAGCAGTGCTTATATTGTTCAGCCAATTTTTTGGCTTTTTCTCGGTCCCGATTTTGTATTTCGATGCTTTGGACACCCTGCTGCAGTAAGCTTGGAATGATGCCTTGTGAGGCACCTCCGGCGCCAATAATTAAAACATGCGATTCTTTCAGCTTCACACCTTTGTGCTGTAAATCTAATAGCAAGCCATCACCATCGGTGTTATCACCCCATAATTCGCCATGGTGCCAAAACACGGTATTTACCGCTTGTGCCAAATGAGCGCGTTCGGTGTAATGATCCAATAAAGGCATGATGTTTTGTTTATGCGGTACGGTGATGTTACAACCATGCGCTGTCTTAATCCAAGATTGGAAAATTCTGGGTAAGTTTGAAACACCTGAGTCAATCAATTCATAACTCAAATCAATGCCCAATTGATCAGCAAAACCTTGATGAATTATTGGTGATTGACTGTGACTAACTGGGTGACCCAATAGACCCAGTTGGAATTTTTTTATGGGTTCAGCCATTTGGTTACACGATCCGCATAATAGGTCAAAATGGCATCAGTACCTGCCCGTTTAAAACACAACAAAGCTTCCATGATGGCCTTTTGTTCTTCAAGAAAACCATGGTCAATAGCACTTTGTAACATGGCGTATTCACCTGAAACCTGATAGGCACAAATGGGTACATTGAAATGATCTTTGGCGGTTTTAATGATGTCTAAATAAGGCATTCCAGGCTTGACCATAACCATATCAGCTCCTTCCGCGATATCCATTGCTATTTCATCAATGGCTTCCAGTGCATTGGCTGGATTCATTTGATAACTGGCTTTTGAGCTTTTACCTAAATTACCAGCTGAGCCAACAGCATCCCTGAATGGTCCATAGAACACTGAAGCGTATTTAGCGGAGTAAGCCAGTATACCTGTGTTGTGATGTTTTTTGACTTCTAGGGCGTCTCTGATGGCACCAATGCGACCATCCATCATATCTGAGGGTGCCACCACGTCAGCACCAGCCTTGGCATGTGACAAGGCTTGCATAACCAAAGCCTTTATGGTCACATCATTAAGTATGTCACCCTGTTCGTTGATGATGCCATCTTGTCCGTGTGAAGTATATGGGTCCAAAGCCACATCAGTAATGACCAATAAACCGGGTAAAGCCGACTTAATTGTTTTGATCGATCTTTGCACCAAACCTTCAGAATTCCACGCTTCAACAGCATCATCTGATTTAAATTCCGAATCAACCACTGGGAAAATAGCAATCGCATTTAAGCCTTTTTCATGGAGGGGTGTTAATTGGTCTAACAGTACATCAACACTCATCCTATTGACGCCAGGCATGGATGAAATGGCTTCAGTTCGGTTGAAGCCATCCAAGATAAATACAGGCCAGATCAAGTCGTCAACTGTTAAATGATGTTCTTGACTGAGGTTCCGTATTGCGGACGATGAACGAAGTCTTCTTTTTCTTGTGAATGGATATTCCATGGGTGAACAATTAACAAAGCTATGAATAGGTGATAGTTTAGATAAAATAAGCTAAAATTTCACCTCATTACTCATAATCAATAAAACTAAGCATGGCTATTGTCATAAAAACACCAGAACAAATCGAGAAAATGCGTGCCGCAGGAAGAAACGCTGCTGAAGTCTTGGATTTAATTGGTGAATACGTAAAACCAGGTGTATCCACTTTAGAATTGGATGAAATTTGTCATCGACATATTGTTGACGTACAAAAATGCATTCCTGCACCTTTGAATTACCGCGGATTTCCAAAATCAATTTGTACATCAGTCAATCAAGTGATTTGTCATGGTATACCTGATGAAA
>JBPOFV010000378.1:0-3039 GCA_051252335.1 Marinicella sp.
GGACTGGTGGGGTTGATCATGTCACTGGCCTATTTAAAGTCTAATCCAGTAGCACCATTGAGTACTGCTTTAGCCGGAGGGGTGGTGTTTTTGATATTACTTTTGTTACCAAAATTCAAAAACAACACATGACATTAAAGGGTGTAAAAACCGCGCCATCAATTGTCAATTTCAGTTGGTGGCGTTTTGATTATACTTTCGTTGCTTTGATCGAATAGACCATAGGAACATGATTGCCTTTGTGTTCCAAATAAAATTTACCCGGTTGTTTTTCCTCCATTCCGGCAAAGCAATTGTATGGGCTGTAATCAAACTCTTGGACCTCTTTAATTGAAAGACCAGCCTTAATTAAGGCGCTGATGACATCACTCACGGTATGTGTCCACACAGCGAATTCGTGTTTTGTGCCATCACAATTTTCAGTGTAGGTGTCTTCAAGTTCTATATCAGGTTCAGCCCGATGAAAATAATTATAGCCAGCCATCAGATCAATAATGGGATGAAATTCGACCATATAGAGTTGTCCACCAGATTTAAGGCATTGTGCCACAATCTGGGCCCATTTGTTGATATCGGGTAGCCAGCATATGGCACCATAAGAAGTAAAAACCACGTCAAATTTTTGTGGGTTTGTCGCTCCATATGCATACACATCAGTGGCTACAAAACGAGCAGCTAGATTGCATTGACTGTTGAGTTCTTCGGCTTTTTTGATGGCTTCATCGGATATATCTACACCGGTTACATCAGCGCCCATTCTGGCCCAAGATAAACTGTCCAAGCCAAAATGGCATTGTAAGTGCAGCATAGATTGGCCTTTCACTTCAGCGAGTCCAGTTAATTCAATTTCATTCAGTGAAGTGTTACCTGATAAAAAAGCTGGCACATCATAAAATTTTGAATTGAAGTGCGTTTCAACACGCTTATTCCAAGAGGTTTTGTTGGTTTTGAAGTGTTCCATATACACCATAATTGAAGATTGTAATTGGACTATTATAATGAATTTGGTTGATTTAAGAATTCAGTTTTTGTGAGTAAGATCTCTTTTGTTTGTTGAGTTAACCGATAAGATTCATGGTTTAGTCTTAAGAATTCTGCGGAGTTTTGGTATGAACAAATTAATGGCACTGTGGTTGAGCTTGGTTTTGATAAGTTGTGCTCAAGAGCTCAAAGCACAAGTTGATTATGACATAGTATATGTCAGACAAGCCAGATTCGGTGATTTAGTCAATACCACTTGGCCTGAAATTTTTCATCCTGGTCGAATGGATCCTGGTGCAGATTTGATGCTGTTACATCCAGATGGCTCTGAAGAAATTTTGGTGGATTGTGAAGTTTGTGGTGTGACTGATCCCGTAATTTCATTCGATGCACAATGGGTTTACTATGCCCTGTTTCATGATTTAAGTCCTGCCAGTTTGAACACCCAAAGAGGAGATTTGCCACATATGGGGGCAGATATCTTTCGAATTAATTTAGCCAGTAGAGTGATTGAGCAACTGACATTTGGTAAGTTTACGCCAAATACCGGTGCAGGAAATTGGGATGAAACCAATCCCTTGAACCCAAGTGCAGAATACAATCGGCTGGGATATGGCATGCTTAATTTAGGGCCAATGCCCTTACCCGGAAACCGATTGGCATTTACCAGTAATCGGGACGGATTGGTACCACCACAAGGTTTTACCAACCCGACTTTACAGCTTTATGTGATGGATGTGGATGGAGCAAATGTGGAAGCCATCGCACCGATGACCATTGGCAGCGCCTTACACCCGACCATCCTGAATGATGGTCGATTAATGTTCTCCAGTTATGAAGCCCAAGGAATTCGAGACCGCCGGTTGTGGGGAATATGGACGATCGAACCTGATGGCAGAAAATGGGACCCCTTAGTCAGCGCCATGACTTCGCCCAATGCTTTTCATTTCATGACCCAAAATTCAGCTGGCGAAGTGATTGTGGAACAATACTACAACTTGAATAACAATGGCTTTGGTGCCTTGTACAAATTACCCTTAGATGTACCTGAGGGTGAATTGAAGTTTGGTAGTCCCATACCTGGACTGAACCCAACCATTGAACAAACAGTCAGCCAAAGTATTGGTTTACAACCTTTTCAAATGTCTTTTACACCCTGGGGATACTCAGCAGTAACACCCTTGACTCATCCCGGTGACAGTGCTGCGCCTATCGGCAGTAATGATGTTGATCGAGTGGGAAAATTTACCCAACCATCTGCGGCTCCTGATAATGATTTGTTGGTGGTTTGGACGCCAGGGCCAGCCAATGATTTGAGTCGACCAACCACAATTCCATATTATGATGGTGGCCTATATGTCATCAGTGACAGTGCCCAAGTTTGGCAGCCGGAAGATTTGATACTGATTAAAAACGACCCTGATTATAATGAAGCATGGCCTCGTGCAGTGGTTACATGGCAAGCCATTCATGGTAATCCGGAACCAGCACTGAGGTCTTGGTTGCCCAATGATGGAACTGAACATGCAGCCTTAGAAGCTGGCACACCTTATGGTTTAGTGGGAACCAGTGGTTTATATAAAAGAGACACCACGCCAGGTAGAGGAGAGGCTGAATTTGATGGTTTGGATCCATTCAACACGTCGGAAAATCGCAGCAGCAGTAATTGGAGTTGGCAAGGTGCAGATGCCGGTAAATATCAAAACAGTGACATTTGGGCCATTCGCTTACTGGCGATGGAACCCAATACAGATCGCCGTTACGGTCCCAATTCAGCTCATCACGGTACAGCCACAGATTTTTATAATTTTGCCAATGAGCGTTTGAGGATCATGGGGGAAATACCCGTTCGAAAGAGCAATCCTGACGGCAGCCCGTTGTTAGACATTGAGGGCAATCCAGACACCAGTTTTTTGGTTAAAATTCCTGCTGACACGCCTTTCACGTTTCAAACCATTGATCGAAAAGGTATGGTTTTGAATATGTCTCAAACTTGGCATCAAGTCCGGCCAGGAGAATTTCGGGCTGATTGTGGTGGCTGTCATGCACACAATCAAC
>JBPOFV010000379.1:0-3033 GCA_051252335.1 Marinicella sp.
CTAACTATAAATGCGTCAGAAAATAATGTCGCTTTGAGTCAAGAGCAAGTGAAACAATCCATAGTAGATACATTAGAAACTTTGAATGAAGTGTATGTTTTTCCTGAACAAGCGAAGGAAATTGAAGACGTAATTATTGGTAGAATGAACAAAGGTGCTTATGATCACATAACAACAAGAGAAGAATTTGCGAGAATTATCACTGGCGAATTGAAAGAGGTTAGTACAGATCGGCATTTAAGTATCATGGTGGTCAAGGATAAGAACATTGAACCAACTCATATTTTAGTTGAAACTGAAGATATGAATAAAAATAACTATGGATTTCAAAAACTTGAGGTATTAAGAGGTAATGTAGCTTATCTAAAGTTTAATAAGTTTTACATGGATAATGAAGCGATAGAAACTGTTGACCATGCCTTTGGCTTTTTAAAAGGTACTGATGCAATGATTATCGATTTAAGAGATTGTATTGGTGGTTCGCCTGAGTTAGCTCGATATATGTTGAGTCAATTTTTCAATGAACAAGTATTATTGTGGCGAATTCACAGCCGTGGAGATAAGCAAGTTTTCGATCATTATTCCGTGGAAGAAGCTGGACAATCACGATTTAAAAACAAATACCCTTTATATATTCTTGTTGGATCAGGAACAGCAAGTGCTGCTGAAATGTTTGCTTATACTTTAAAACACTATAGTAGAGCGACTATTATTGGTGAAAAAACACGTGGGGTAGCACATGCTGTTAGTGCTGTTAAAATTAATGAATATTTTAATGGTAGATTTTCCATGAGCCGTCCTGTTAATCCAATCACCAATTCAAACTGGGAAATCGTGGGTGTTCTTCCTGATATCAAATCAGGATCAGATGAGAGTTTTAATGTAGCTCACAATTTAGCACTGGAAACATTGAATAAACAATAATTCGAGTACGTAAGTTTTAAACAATCATATTTCTCAGAATGTGATTTTATTTATCTAATGTTTGTCCCATTTTAGATATTGGAGATTGCATATGAGGTGGCAGATAAACCGAATTATTTACAGAGTTATATGTTTTTACTATGTACAATCACAAGCCCAATTTGTATCTAATCAAAGCCATCCCTGAATATCAAATCATCACCAATCTCACAAGTCACCACCACATCAATGATGTCATGGTTGGTGATGATGCCAGTGTTATTACTCAGCAAACAAGGCTGAATAGGATCATCGGGGTGTAACAGTATGGAGATCTCATACTCATCATCGACGAACATAGGCAAGCCGAATACAAACGCCCCATTCTGCTCAATCAACAAGTCATCATTCGGAGTGTTTTGTAATGTCATTGTGTTGCCTGATAGCAGACCGGTCACAATACCACCAACGAAATAAAAGTCTTGAGGAAATTCATAAGGACCGATGTCCACATTCACCCCAAATTCTCGACTCATACCATCCAAGTCCAGAGGAATCCGTTCGGTTAGGTTACCGTCACCGTCAATGTCATAGGCATCCAGGGGCAGCAGGTTGAAATCCCCGGCATCGATCAATGGTGATCCCGCCAATAACCTGAAATCGTCATTCGCCTCATCAGCAAACATGGGATCAAAGTCCAAGACAGTGGCATCAATGCCATTGCTGGCGGATAAATCCTCACCCCTGATCAAGCTGTAGCTGGTGGTTAAAGCCCCGCCTTCATGCTCATTAAAGCCATCAACTTGCAGCTTCCCAGCTATTTCTTCATACTCTCTATTTCCCCATAGAACACTGTTTTGTACAATCGCAGTGTTGCCTCCATAAATCCCACCCCCTTGAGAATTAGATCCTGCAAGCGGGTCAAGAGATTTAGAAATTGTAGAAGCTGTGTTACGACTCACCTGTGAATTGGTAATGGCGATGTTTGAACCATAAATCCCACCCCCTTTAGCACTAGAAGATGATGTTGTAGTATTGCAAGAACTAGTGTTATAAATAACTTGAGAATTGGTTAATACGATGGTGCTACCAGCTTCACCATAAATCCCTCCCCCACTAGAGCTAGAACCCCAAGCAATAGAAGAATCAGTAGTAGTAGCTAAAGTGGTGTTATGACTCACCTGAGAATTAATTAATTCGATACTGCTTCCAGCTCCACCATAAATTCCGCTCCCAGAGGTAACGGCAGAATAAGAGAAAGCTCGAGATGAAGCAGAGTTATTACTTACCTGAGAATTAATTAATGTTATGTTGGTAGTGCCATAAATCCCAGCACCAGAAGCAAAAGAGGAAAAAGAAAAAACTCCAGATGCAGAAGCGCCGGCTACGTTATAATTCACCTGAGAATTGGTTAATGTTATGTTGGCAGTGCCATATATCCCGGCACCAGAAGTAAAAGAGGAAGAAGACTCAGTTAGAGATGAAGCTGAGTTATGACTTACCTGAGAATTGGTTAAAGTGATGTTGGCAGTGCTATAGATCCCAGCACCTTTAGTATCATGATGAAAAGTAATAGAGGAAAAAGCACTGTTGTTTTGCACAGTGACAAAACTGAGGTTTAAGTCGCCAATAGAATTTATTCCAGCACCATCAGCTGTATGTGCAAAACCATCTTGTATGGTTAAGCCCTCAAAATACAAAGTGCCCGTGCTGTGTGTGGCCTTAACCACCCTGTTAACGTTTGCACCACTCAAAATGGTTGGGTTAGCATCAATGTCCTGATCACCACCACCCGTTGGGTATCCTCCTTTAATACTCAGTGGTATTGTGATCAAAACCTCAAACCCTTCTCCATAAGTGCCTTGGGCAACCAGCAATTCATCACCTGGATTGGCCGTTGCAACTGCATCGTACAATCTGATGAAGGCATTGGACCATGAACTACCGTCGTTGTTACCAGAGGCGTTGAGATCCACATAAACAGTGGCTGCTTTGATAGATCCCACAGCCATGAATAAGCACATCAAAAATGCACACGTTTGAAGTTTGAATAAAAGTTGATTTTTCGTGTTTTGCCCTTTCATACACCCACCTGTCATATAAATTATAACAGCTAGGGACTTATGGAGC
>JBPOFV010000380.1:0-3031 GCA_051252335.1 Marinicella sp.
CTATATAGACAGCACATTCAGTGGCACCTTGAACCCAGATTCATCGTTCTACCTGATAGACATACCATTGACCATACCGGCCAGCATGCCTGCTGGGCATTACTTCCTGGCCGCCAATATCAATTCAGCAGTCGACAACGTACTGAATAACAATTCATCCTGGTTAGACCGCGTTATCACCATCCAAGGAACTCCGATCTGTTCTGACGATGGCTGGGAACACTTGGGTTCTGCCGGCACTGATGACATTTGTTCCGGTTCTCAAATTGATTTGGGGTTCACCCAAGCCCATTTGCATTGTGATGCCGATTGGGTTCATTTTGATGGTCAAGCAGGTGCCACTTACCGCATAGAAACATCCAATTTAAATGGTGGTGCAGACACCACCATGTCAATCCAAAAAGAGTGCGGAACAGAATTGGCCTTCGATGACGATAGCGGCGTTGGCAACGGCTCTCTGATTGATTGGACAGTGACCGATTCAGGGCGTTATGACGTCAACATCCGCGAGTTTAATGACAACTATGCCAACGGCAAATACTTTGAAGTCAACGTCATCTGCATAGCCAACTGTAACGATGTGATTTTTAGTGATGGCTTTGAATGATTTTTATGGATGAGCTTGGATTAACTTCAGACAATCAAAAAACCACAGGGTAAATTTACTGTTTGTTTATTCCAAGCGAGTCCAAAGCAGCATCTATGGGTATTAAGTAATTGATGTTTTGCGAGCCACCACTTTCGGTAAAATGCCCAGCAACAGTTATGCCTATGACATTTCCATAATTATCAAATACAGGGCCTCCAGAATTACCTGGATTGACAGCCGCATCTGTTTGATAAAAGTGATCACCATCTATCTTTCTATTGGCCGATATGATTCCACTTGAAATAGAAAAGTCTAATAATTCATCCAATGGTGTCCCAATGACGTAGATTTTTTCTCCAAGACTGGCGTTTTTATTGCTTATTTTGACTGCACGTCCATAGTAATCATTTTCAATTTTCAACAAGGCCACATCTCTTTGTGGGTCGGACTTGACTAGTGATGCGATGTGTTCTTTACCTTGGATGATAACCATTAACTGGCTGTTTTGATTGGCAACATGGTGGTTAGTTAACACATAACCAGTATTCGTTATGACAAAACCACTGCCATGACCAGAGGTGGTTCTGATTGTTGCTGTTGCTTGTTTAATTTTGTCTACCTGACCTAAAAATTCGGTATTCATATCACCATAAGTCACATCAATACTTTCAAGATCTTCACCTGAAGCATATTTCTGTTCAGTGAATACCTTATTGTTTTTGTTGGTCAAGACATCAACAAATCCCTGTTCAGAAATGAGCCCTTCTACAGATTGTCTAAATGCCAAACCAAAGCTAACGGCTGCTCCATTCTTCCTAGGTGCTGATTTCAGGTAATTATCACCGCCTTCTGTTTCGGTTTCATACACAACTTTTCTGGATAAATTATCAAAGACTTCCCAATGCACCTTAAGGTAAGTAGAGTTCTGAGAATACACATTTAAATTAGCAGAACTTGACCTACCACAATGAGCCAATTTGATATCTTTAATGGTGGCCCCTAAACTTAAATCACTGGAAACTTTTTGTTGCATGTTAAAGCGATTATCACTTTTACTTATCACCTTGTAATTATTATCAGTAAACACTTCTTGAAAAGGTGTAATAAAATCTACTAACCTAATGATATATTCAGCATTTCCCAAGTCTAAATCGCCATCATCTATACATGCTAATGGATGATTGGTTTTATTTCCTTGGTATAAATTCCTCGCAATCTTTTCACCTTTTGCTGTGAATTTATAGGCCTTACCCACCAAGGTATCTTTTTCGGCAGTGGTGTCAGATAGTTTAACCGATGCATATTCCAGCAAAACTGATTTGGCTTTGACTCCTAAATCATTTCTAATGGGGTTAGCTGCCTGTACATGTGGAATTTTGAATTTAGATGAACTTGAATTGGTTTTAATTTTTAACTCTTCAATTTTGACGTCTACATCTTGTGGAGGCTTATCAGTAAAATGAATCTTTCCATCTTCATCTACCCACTTATAAACCTTGGCGACTGAATGCTCATAGACCAACATCAGAATTGTAAATGTTAATATGATTAGGTGTTTTTTTTCCATATATACCTTCGCTATCAAGTAAGCTAATTAATTAACTTCAAGTATGACTTTATTTAATATTTGACTAATGAATGTATCAAAGAGTTAGGTTTCCTTAGCTCAAGTCCTTTCATGCCTCTTATCTATTGAAGTATACCAAATTCGTAGTTAAAAAAAAGAACTCAGATTGCCAATTAATAAAGAATTGACTGAGGGGTTCCATACCCCATTATTTTTAACCACAAAGATACAAGACATACAGACAGGTAATAAAGGGGTTGAAAATAAGCCATCAAATTGATATTTTTATCATCGTAACTTCTGTTCTAATTCAGAAAGTTGTGACCTGGTATAACCATTTAAATAATCAATTTCCACAGCTTTTCTAAAGTGAATCAGTGCAGACTCAAACTCACCCTGAGCTACAAATCCTGAGGCCAAGCTACTGTAACTATACTGTGAATCTGGGTGCAACTTGTTGGACAGCTTAAACACCACCATGGCATCATCATGTTGATCTTGATTAAGGAGTTGAAACCCGTATTTGTTTAGGTTCCTCTCGCTGATGTCATAGTAATAATCTTCCTGATACTTATGCTTTGCCCGCAAGTCTTTATATTTTTCCATGGCACTTAATATACCTTCATTGATCCTAATAGCTTCTAAAGTATCAATCAGATTGTATTGATAATCAACAGGAGGTAAAAAATCAAATGAACGTTCTATGGTATCTTTTTCAATAGAACCATATTGAATAAATTGAATAAGCTGTTCCAATACGTCTACTTCAATTAAGTCATTGTGACTGCCATTTTCAACGGTCAATTTTGTTGAGTTTTTAAAGCGCTCACCAATGGTCTCAGAGTTTTCCAATGGCGTCCTTCCATCCAATGTCC
>JBPOFV010000381.1:0-3029 GCA_051252335.1 Marinicella sp.
GATTGGTTTTTAAAAAACCGTATGATTTTTCATCAAACCAATGAACATAACTTAACCAAGCTATCCCAGGTATTCGAGCAATTTCTTTGACCATCGACTCAGCCACTTGAGATTCTGCATCACCTGCTTCCACAAAAATCCGGTCATGAATAGACACCACTTCCCAGTCATGCCCTAAAGATTTCAGTTTACGCCTGATATTCTGCCTCAATCGCTTAACAAACTGATTGCGATTTTTCCCTTTTAAAGCCAGTTCCGCATAATGCACAATGATTCGGTATTTCATATAAATTCCTTCAATCAGAAATACGATTTAATGGCGTCATCGATACGTTTAACGGCATCTTTAAGCACATTAATTGATGTAGCAAATGACAAACGCACATACCCGGGCGCTCCAAACGGAGTACCAGGAACCACTGCCACACCTGCATGTTCTAACAACCAGGTTGCCAGTGCAACATCATCATCTACCCCATCAAGTTGTGCCACCAATTCAGATACGTCAGGGAAAGCATAAAAGGCACCATTACCAACTGAACAAGTGATTCCTGGTAATTCATTCAAAGCAGCCACTAAATAATCGTGGCGATTCTTAAAAGCTGTTTTCATTTCTACCAAGCAATCTTGAGGCCCATTATAGGCAGCAGCTGCTGCTGCTTGAGAAATTGAACATGGATTTGACGTACTTTGGGATTGAATCTTGCGCATGGCAGTGATGATGTCCTTAGATCCAGCAGCATAACCAATTCGCCAGCCTGTCATGGCATAAGCTTTAGACACGCCATTGATGATGATGACTCGTTCTTTCAACTCCGGAAACAATGCCACCAAATTAACCAATGGTTCTGCACCCCAGTAAATATGTTCATAAATATCATCGGTCGCTATCAAAACATGAGGATTGGCTATGATGACTTCTCCAATGGCTTGCATTTCAGCTTTAGAATAAGCCTTGCCGGTTGGGTTACTGGGAGAATTTAACATCACCAATTTTGTTTTTGGGGTAATCGCTTGATGCAATTGTTCGGCAGTCATTTTAAAATCTGCAGCCACTGTGGTTTCCACAATGACCGAAACACCACCTGCTAACAGTGTCATATCTGGATAAGAAACCCAATACGGTGTTGGAATAATTACTTCATCGCCTGGATTGATGACGGCATTTAATAAATTGAAAATACTGTGTTTGGCACCACATGAAACCAACAATTCATTGGCTTGATAACTGACATGATTTTCACGCAATAACTTACCCATGATGGCTTGTTTCAATTCTGGCGTACCATCCACCGCCGTGTATTTGGTTTGGCCTTGTTGGATGGCTTCAATGGCTGCAGCTTTGATGTGATCAGGCGTATCAAAATCTGGCTCACCAGCACCCAAACCAATCACATCTTTACCCGCACGTTTTAACTCAGCAGCTTTCATGCTCACTGCAATGGTTGCAGAAGGCTTTACCCGCTTCACTAAATCAGATACAAATTCACTCATAACCGCTGTTCTAATGATCAAAACTGCTTATCTTAAGTCACCAGTAGCAGATCGCAACCTTTTTCTTTACTACTGGACAAATTGATCTAACTCTTGCATTAAATGTAGCTTTAAATCTGTACTTTCAGCAGACTATTTTTCACACTTAACAGCAAAATCCACATGATAATGCTCGTCATGCCTAACCCATGCCTGATTTGAATTAAACGTCAGGTTTTGTTTAACCCAAGTGCCATGCTTTGCAGCAAATAAATGTGCTTGTAGAAGCGGATCAAAGTAAATTTTTTTCAACTTGAATCCTGACTTATCAGCTAACTCACTCAGGCTTTTCAAGTGCGATGACATGAGATCAAAATCTATGCTGTAATTTTCCATTTCACCAGCTTGATTGAATTCAAAGTCATAACCCCATCTATTTTTAATGCCAACGGGTAAATACACAGGTAAGCGGTTTTCATTAGTCACTGGCACCATGAAATCTACAGACAGGCCATTTTGATGGGTTTTATGAGGTTTAAATGCACCACCATGAGGCCAACCCGTTTCTGCATACATAAATAATGCACTGGGGTACGCTTGCTGCAACTCAGCATATGAATTTAACATGACTGTGCTGACTTGAGAATGAACATAAGTTCTACCCAAATACCAGGCTAATTGACTGAACACTTTGTAATTGGCTCCTGCAGCTGGTAATTGAACGGCATTTTTAATTGAGCCCGAATGAGTTTGGCCATAACAAGTACTGTTTTGGTCCTTGGCGTCAGCTTCTATATGTAAGTTTAAAAGACCTGGAATGATTAATAAGTACTTAATAAATTTCATACTGTAGATTGACTCATTTATGCTCAATTAATTCATTCTTTCATTGAGCAGTTTGATTGACTCTTCAACCCATTCGACATTCGCACCCACCTTTTTAATGCCCAGCATCAAAGTTAAATTGGGATAAAACTCATCATCACTCAGGTCATGTGGATAATTTTGATGCCTGTCTTTTGTTTCTTGCTGTACTGATAGCAACGCTTGGTGCCACGATTTCATATGGGTTAATAAATCTGATAAGAACTTCAGCTTATCTTCATCTGAGTCCAAAGCACCTAAGAAAAATGTTTGTGCCAGGTATGCCAACTTTTCTGTGTTTGTCACAGGGCCACCCAACAACCAATTTACCAATTCTTGTTTGCCACTTTTTGTGGTTTGATAAATTTTCTTTTTCGGTCCTTTGTCTGAATCAGCCTCTATAACTGACAAGTATTTTTTTTCAGTTAATCGTTTCAATTGCGGGTAAATCTGCGACAACTCAGCGGCCCAAAAATTACTGAATACTTGATCAAATAACTTTTTGACATCATAACCACTTTTGGGCTGCTGTAACATGCCAAGTAATATGTGTTTTAAACTCATGTTAATTCTCTATCAATCAAATTTATGCTGGAATTTCATTGAATTTCTTTTGGTAATGTCGGCGCCAGATAATAGTAGCAGGAATACCAATCACAGTTGGTAGTATCCAAGGTAACACTGCCATACCT
>JBPOFV010000382.1:0-3024 GCA_051252335.1 Marinicella sp.
GGGCATATATCACTGGGGAATGCCAATGATGTGGATGAAGCAGTAAAAGCTGCACAAACGGCATTTGAAACATTTTCACAGACCACTAAGCAAGATCGCATTGATCTGCTCAAGGCAATAGCAGTCGAATATAAAAAGAAATCGGACGAAATTGCAGCAGCCATTACTGAAGAAATGGGCGCACCTAAGTGGCTCAGTGGATCTAACCAGGCGGCTTCAGGATATTTACACTTCAAATCAGCAATTCAAGTGTTGGAAAATTTTGAGTTTGAGTTCACACAAGAAACTTCATTGATTCGCAAAGAACCTATTGGAGTCTGTGGCTTCATTACACCCTGGAATTGGCCAATCAATCAGATTGGTTGTAAATTAGCGCCAGCATTGGCCACCGGATGTACCGTCGTTTGGAAACCCTCTGAGGTGGCACCCTTTTCTGCTTATTTGTTGATGCAGGTTCTGCATGATGCGGGAGTTCCAAAAGGAGTGGTCAATATGATCAATGGCGATGGCCCTGAAGTTGGGTCAGCCATTTCATCACATCCAGGTATTCAAATGGTTTCTTTCACCGGTTCAACCAGAGCTGGTATAGCAGTGGCACAAGATGCTGCTCCATCAATCAAAAGAGTCACTCAGGAATTGGGTGGAAAGTCAGCCAACATTATATTGGATGATTTATCAGAGGACGCTTTTGCAAAAGCAATTGCTGGTGGTGTGAAAACCATGTGTGTTAATTCAGGCCAAAACTGTAATGCACCTTCGCGTATGTTCATACCAAGGGATCGTTTGGCAGAAGCAGAAGCGGTGGTTAAAAAAACCATGGAAAAAATAAATGTCGGCGAGCCCAATGCCGAAAATACTTTTGCTGGACCAGTGGTTTCAAAATTACAGTGGGATCGAATTCAATCACTACTCAAACAAGGCATTGATGAAGGTGCACAATTGTTGACAGGTGGTTTGGGTTTACCTGAAGGATTAAGCCAAGGCTATTATGTGAAGCCAACGGCATTTACTGCTGTTAACAATGAGATGAAAATCGCCCAAAATGAAATTTTTGGACCGGTGTTGTGTTTACTGCCTTATGACACGGTTGAACAAGCCATACAAATGGCGAATGACAATGATTATGGTTTGTCGGGTTATGTTTCAGGAGCTGACTCTGGGCGTGTCTATGAAGTGGCAAACCAATTACGCGCTGGCATGATCCATATCAATGGTGCACAAATGGATCGCACGGCACCTTTTGGCGGCTATAAGCATTCAGGAAATGGTCGTGAACGTGGACCTCAAGGGTTTGAAGAGTTTTTAGAAACCAAAGCTTTGTTAGGAGCGGCCAAATGAAATTGGCACAAGTCATTCTTAGCAACATGCCTAATGGGCGTAATCCTCTGAGTTGGATTCCGTTTATTTTAATCCTTATCATCATGATACCTATTTTACTGTTGATGGTTGTATTGATTCCTATTTTGTTGCTTTTCAACATGGTTAAACTACGTTTTTTTCCGAATAAAAACCCCAAAACATTTATCACGCCATTCGGGTTTGCTGCTTATTCACAAGTCAATCGATCGGTACTTAATTATCCTTGGCATGACATCGAAAAGGTTGAAGTGTGGGCAGAAGATGAAAAAACTTTCCCAGTTTTGGTTTTGAAGTCTGGCGAGCCAGTAAAGATAAAAGATGTATCGATTGAACAAATAAAATTATTGTGTGCACAACACAACATCACTTTTCACGAAGAAGTGGTGATTGTGCAGGATGTTTGAAACCTAAAATAATAAAAACCCTGCAAGGACAAAATTTCATTTTTTTTTAAACTTTTTTTCAGGATAAATTATTATCAAGGTGTCACAATATTCATTTTATTGTCGAATCAACCATGAAAAGTGATATTGAAATATTAAACATAGCGAAAGGCGAAAAAGTAGAATTATTCAGTCGCAGTTTCAGCAGTGTTCCTATGACATATGAGTTCAAGGCTGAGGCAAAGTCAAGTGAACATTTGTCTGGCACTATTGAAATAGAGACCAAACAATCGTTATTCAGAAAACCCAAAAGATTTTTAAAAGTAGAAGAGAATAATGTGATTAAAGCCACAATGTGGGATACATTTGTTCGGGTTTATGTGGTTGCCTACAGTGACATGCAAATTTCTATACCGAAAAGGAAATTGGCCTCGCGTAAATTAATATTCGGATTTGTTATCTTTGTGGTTGTTTTGTCTCTTATTACCATGCTTCCCGTCATGATTTCTGCTATGGGTTAATTGATTTATGTATTACTTATAGGTTTGTTAAGGGAATATTTAAAGGAGATGGTCTCAGAGTTTGCCATCAAAATTGCAATCAGTTGATGCTATACTGTCATGAAATAGGCACATCAGATGAACATGACTGAAAAAGAAAAATCCAACAACGATGTCATACAAACATTAAGAACTGCTCATCAAAACCAGACTCAATTAAACTTGATGGCTGATCAGAAAGCCAATATTTTAATCGGTACCTTGGTGTTGATGTTTACTGTGGTGTTAACACGTTTAATCACCTTGGCAGAAAATAATCACATGGTGTTAATCACATTAACAGTTTTTGTGTTAATGCAAATTATTCCTTTGATATTGACCGTCATGGTATTGATTCCAAAAAATATCAACCAGGCCAAGGTTAAGGATATTGGATCGATACGAAACCCATTGTTTTTTGGTTTCTTTACTCAATATACCCAACAAGAATACAGTAAGTATATGAGTGCTGTATTGATAGATAATGAGGCAGCCAGACATATGCTGGTGAATGATATTTATCAGATTGGGGTCATCCTGCGGCGCAAATATATGTTGCTAAGGATGGCCTATTTATTCGCTTTGCTCGGTGTCCTTGTTCCAGTGATAATGGGCCTATACACAGCCTTCAAATAAGCTGTAGTTTTTAATTTTTGATCTCATTTGTGAACATAACCCTTCAGTAAAAACACCTTTCATCACCTGGTTTTGCCGCTTTGATTGATACAAGGTGGCTCTGATAT